>DAOUPY010000093.1 GCA_030625925.1 Fusobacteriaceae bacterium
CTTCAGCAGTAGTGTTTCTACAATGACGATTGTGACCTACTCCCTAAGACAATTATAAACCTTCTTGAACTTTTACGTCTCGTTTTCTTTCAAGAGAAAAGAGACCCGTATTATAGATGGAATCTTTAGAAACTTTTTTACCCTCTCCCTTGATATAGTAAATTTTTCGTACTCGTGATCATTCACGAATAAAAGAAGGTGATTCATAAATAGATTTCACTTTGAAATAGGCACAAATAATATGTCTCTTTAATCGATTAAGACTAGCTTTAGTAATCAAAAAAGAGGATTGACCATTTTGGATCAATCCTCTTTTTTATTTTTAATTCTATTTATTTTGAACTAAGTTATCTACAAGATGGCATGCAACAAAATGTCCATCTGAAATTTCATTCAATGCAGGATCTCCATGACTACATTCAGGTCTTACATATGCACATCTCTTTGCAAATCTACAACCTTCCTCTGGATTGATTGGAGAAGTTATCTCACCGTGTAACTCAATTCTATCCATCTTATGCTTTAAGTTTGCTACTGGAATAGCAGAAAGTAAAGCTTTTGTATACGGATGTCTTGGATTTTTAAATAGTACAGCAGATGGTGCTTTTTCTACTAATTGTCCCAAATACATTACGGCAACATCATCTGAAAAATGTTTAACTACAGATAGGTCATGGGTAATAAACATAAAAGTTAAACCTAATTTTGCTTGTAGATCCTGCATAAGGTTTAAAACTTGAGCTTGGATAGATACATCTAAGGCTGATACAGGTTCATCACAGACAATAAATTTTGGATTTAATGACAGTGCACGAGCTATACCAATTCTTTGTCTTCTCCCGCCATCTAATTCATGGGGATATGTATTTAATAATCTTTGGCTTAATCCTACTAAATCCATCAATTCCTTAACTTTTTCACTTAATTCTTTCTTGTTACTAACTAATTTATGAATAATTAACGGTTCTCCTATGATCTCACTTACAGTCATTCTAGGATTTAAAGAAGCAAATGGATCTTGAAAAATTATCTGCATATCTTCTCTTAACTTTCTCATCTGTTTTTTATCAAATTCCCTTATATTCTGACCTTCGAAAAATATATCCCCTTCTGTAGCTTCTAATAGTCTTAGGATTACTCTTCCAGTTGTAGATTTACCACAGCCAGATTCTCCTACTATTCCTAAAGTTTTACCTTTTTCTATAGAAAAATTTACCCCATCTACTGCATGCAGCATCCCTTTAGGAGTTTTAAAATGTTTTTTTAAATTTCTTACTTCTAATATTTTATCTGCCATCTTTATTCCTCCCTATATCCATTCTTGTTTAACATCTTCTTCAAACATCAGACACTTAATCCTGTGTCCATCAATATTTGTGTGTCTAGGTACTCTGCTAGAACAAATATTTATTGCTTTATCACATCTAGGATGAAATGGACATCCAGAGGGTAGATTCGTTGGATCTGGCATAGTCCCCTTGATTGGGCTAAGTCTAGTAGCATCACTGTCTAAACTTGGTATAGAACCAAATAACCCCATTGTATATGGATGTTTTGTAGATTCAAATATATCCTCTATCTTTCCATATTCTATAATTTCTCCACCATACATTATAGCTACCTTATCACAAACTTGAGCTACTACACCTAGATCATGAGTAATCATGAGCATGGCTGTTTTAAATTTCTCTTTCAAGTTATTCATAAGGTCTAAAACTTGGGCTTGTATAGTAACATCTAAAGCTGTTGTAGGTTCATCCGCTATAAGTAATTTTGGATTACATGCAAGAGCTATTGCAATTACTACCCTCTGTTTCATTCCACCAGAAAATTGATGGGGATAATCATTATATCTTCCCCCTGGAATACCTACTAATTCTAGCATCTCTTTAGCTTTATCAATTGCTGTTTCAACATTTATATCTTGATGAATTAAGATTACTTCTGATATCTGTTCCCCGACACTTAATACCGGATTTAATGAAGTCATTGGATCTTGGAATATCATAGATATCTTATTTCCTCTGATTCCTCTCATATCATCTTCAGAAAGTGCCAATAGATCCCTTCCTTCAAATTCAATAGTTCCACCTGTAATTTTCCCTGGAGGATTAGGGATCAATCTCATCATCCCTAAAGCCGTAGTAGTTTTCCCTGCTCCAGTTTCTCCTACCAGACCTAATGTTTCTCCCTCTTTTAAATCTAAATTGATACCATTTACTGCTTTAACTACTCCATCTTCAGTTGTATATTCAATACTAAGATTCTTTATATTTAATAATTTATCACTCATAAAGTGTGTCTCCTTTTTTTATTTAATTAAGATTTTAATCTTGGATCTAATGCGTCTCTAAGCCCGTCTCCAACTAAGTTTAAAGCTAAGATAGTGATTACTATTGCTATACCTGGAATAGTCGTTACATGAGGTGCATATCTAAGGTATTGTCTACCTCCAGAAAGCATTGCTCCCCATTCTGGTGCAGGTGGTTGAATACCCATACCTATAAAACTAAGCCCCGCTGTAGAAAGTATTGCTCCTGCTACTCCCAATGTTCCTTGAACAATTACCGGGGCAAGTGCGTTTGGTATAATATGTTTTGATATAATTCTAAAATCATCGGCTCCAATGGCTTTGGCAGCTTCTACAAACTCCTGGTCTCTTATTGAAATTACAGATGCTCTTACAATTCTTGCGTATCCAGGAACTGAAGATATACTGATTGCAAGCATCAGATTAAATAAGTTTGGTCCCAATGCCGAAACAATTGCAATAGCTAATAAGATACTAGGTACTGCAAGGAAAACATCCATTATTCTCATGATAACGTTGTCTAACTTACCACCATAATAACCGGCTACTGCTCCTAATGTTCCACCAATAACTATAGAAATTCCAACAGCTAATATTCCAACCTGTAGTGATACACGAGCACCATGAATAAGTCTGGCAAACATATCTCTACCATATTCATCTGTTCCAAAAATATGTGCTCCACTTGGACTTTGTAATCTATCCCTTAAATTTTGCTTGATTGCTACACTGTCATATGGCGCAATCACATCTGCAAAAATAGCTAATAATATTATTACTCCTAAGATTGCAATACCTACCATAGCCATATTATTTTTCTTCAACCTTCTCCATACTTCAGCCAATTGACTTCTTTTTTTATTTACAGTTTCAACAGAAGAATTTGTCTCTATATTTTCACTGCTTAGTACTTCTGACATAATTAAATCCTCCTTTTATTTATATTGAGATTTTACCCTAGGGTCTACAAATCCATATAAGATATCTACGAATAGATTTACTATTGAAAATGTTGTTGCAAGGAATAAAACAGCTGCTAATACAATTGGTGTATCCTTACTTCTAATAGCTTCTACCATCATTCTTCCCACTCCCGGCCAAGAATAAACTGTTTCTGTAAGTACAGCCCCGCCTAATAGGTATCCAAATTGTAATCCTACAACTGTGATTACTGGAATTAATGCATTTTTAAGAGCATGTTTATTGATAACTTTTTTCTCACTAACACCCTTGGCTCTAGCTGTTCTGATATAATCTTGTCTGATTACTTCCAGCATAGACGATCTAGTCATACGGGTAATTATAGCTGCGGCTCCTGTCCCCAATGTAATAGATGGAAGGATCAAACTTTTCCATCCTCCAAATCCACCTGATGGCAGCCATCCTAATCCCACTGAGAAAAATAAAATTAGCATAAGTCCTAACCAGAAGTTTGGCATTGCTACACCTAAAAGAGCAGCTATCATACTGGTACTATCCATAATTGAATATTGTTTTGTCGCCGATATAATCCCCACTGGAATTCCTATTAATATGGCGATGATAACACCTATAACAGCTAAAATCAATGTATTTGGAAATCTTTGAAATATCTCTCCAAATACCTCTCTTCCACTTGTATATGATCTTCCAAAATCTCCTTGTACTGCATTCAGAACAAATTTCCCATATTGCATTAAGAATGGATCATTTAACCCCATCTCTTCTCTAAGTGCTAACACTTGTGCTTTAGGAGCACTCTCTCCTAAGATAAGTTGTGCCGGATCTCCAGGTGTAAATGACATTATTGAAAATACTAAAAATGATACACCCAATAATACAGGTATCAATAATAATATTCTTTTAAATATATACTTATGCATGTTTCCTCCCTGATTTTTATATTTATTTCTTAAAAAAAATTACCCTCTAAAATTAATTATTTCAGAGGGCAATCAAGATTATTTTTGTTGATCGAAGTACACTCCGTAGATTCTATGATGCCCTGCAGGATTTAATTTAAATCCTTTTACATCTTTATTGATACCAGCATTCATTGTCTTATAAAATAATGGATCTACTGGTAAGTCTTCCATTAATTGATCTTGAATTTTTGCATATATTTCAATTCTTTCTTGTGGATCTATAGATGATTTTGCTTCATCTAACCACTTGTCTACATCTTTGTTTGAATAGAAAGATCTGTTTCCAGCTCCACCAATGTTTGCAGTGTTGAATAAAGCATTTAATCCATAGTCAGCATCTGCTGTATTAGTTCCCCAACCTAGGATAAACATCTCGTGATCTCCTCTTGCAGTTCCATCTAAATAAGCTCCCCATTCTACTGGTTCTACTGCCATGTCTATTCCTACTTGCTTTAATTGATCTTGTACAATAGTTGCAATTTGTAATCTTACTGGATTATCATTTGTCCAGATTGTAGTTTTAAATCCATTTGGGTATCCTGCTTCAGCCAATAATTTTTTAGCTAACTCTGGGTTATATTCATATGATTTTGAATCTTTACTATAACCAAATACTTTTGGACCGATAGGTGAATTTGCTTTAGTTCCAGCACCGTCTAGTACTACATCGATAAGAATATCAACGTCGATTGCATGCCCAATAGCTTGTCTAACTAATTTATTATCAAATGGTGCTTTACTGAAGTTAAATCCGATATAATCCATAGATAATGATTCTTGTTCCACTAATTCTAAGTTTTCATTACCTTTAACTTGATTTTTATCAATAGGTTCAATATCGTATGCGATATCTACTTCTCCAGTTTCTAAACTGATAGTTCTGTTTGTTCCTTCAGTTATATTTCTAAAGATTACATTTTCAATTTTAGGAGCTCCTAAGAAGTAATCTTTATTTGCTTTTAATACAATTTTATCTCCAGAATCCCATTTTACAAATGAGTATGGTCCTGTTCCTACTGGATGTTGTCCATAGTCATCTCCAGCTTCAGTAACAGCCTTTTCATTTAAGATAGCTGATGCTGTATGTGCCAAATGATGTAATAATGGTCCAAAAGGCTCTTTTGTAATGATCTTAACTGTATAATCATCTACAACTTCAACTTTGTCTACAGCTTCTATGATGTGATGAGTTTGAGGAGAAGCTAACATCCCTTCAATTGTAAATTTAACGTCTGATGCTTTTAATTCCTCTCCATTATGAAATTTTACTCCCTTTCTTAAATGGAAGATCGTTGTTGTAGAATCTGGATGCTCCCATGATTCAGCAAGTGCAGGTACGATATTCATATCTCCATCTGTTGATACCAAACCATCATAAATTTGTGATGATACTCTAGATGATGGTTGGTCATTTGAAGCGTGCGGATCCAATGATTTAGCATCGGCCCCCTGAGCAACTACCAAAGTATCTTTTATTTTAGTTTCTTTTTCCCCGCCACCACAAGCTGTTAATGTTAATAAGACAACCAATGATGAAATTAATAATAAAACTTTTTTCATTTTTCCTCCCTATTTTTCTCTTATTTTTATAAGCATTTTCTAAGACAATGATACCCCTATTTTCCAATCTTGTCAACAAAAAACAAACAATAATTGTTTTGTTTTGAAGTTTTTTGTATCGTTACCGCACCTACGAAACTTTCATAGAATAAAGTACTAAAAAAACAACACTCACAACTTGCTTTTATATGAATAAAAAATTTTATTCATATAATCAAAATTCAATACAAATGTTATTTTCAAGGAACAAAAAACTGTTAATAATAAAGTGTACCCTCAAAAAAATAAAAATCAAAATTTATTTTAATTTTTTATTGTAATCCTTAGAAAGCTATGAGGAACAAATATTTTTTCAATATAATAGACCTATTCCTTGTGCATGCACTTTTTTCCTTGTCTATCTTTGGTTGGAGTTAGAATTTAATAATAAAAAAACCTGTGAAGAAAGAGACTTTTTTAGTCCTTACTTCATAGGTTTTTTTATCTTGTTTTTAATTATTTCCCTCTATATCTTAATCTTTACTCTCTAAAATTATTTTTTCACTTATTTTTTCCGGCAATTCCTCAAAGTTTTTAAATTCCAGCGTAAACTCCCCTCTTGCTTGAGTAAGAGCTCTAAGATCAGTTGTATACTTTAACATCTCCCTCTGGGGTGCCTCTACACTTATCCTCTGCTGGTCTCCACAGGGGATTATTCCCAATATTTTTCCCCTTCTTTTATTTAAATCACCTATTACATCTCCTAAATAATCATTTGGCACTAAAACCTCTG
>DAOUPY010000050.1 GCA_030625925.1 Fusobacteriaceae bacterium
ATCTGAATCACTGGAACAACTTAGAGTCTTAGAAAATGGTTATAGGATAAAAGTTTTGGAGACCCCCTATAAAATTGTAGGAGTAGATACTGTGGAAGATTTAGAAAGAGTCAGGAAAATAGTGAAAGAAGACAATATCACGATATAAAAAACTCTTTGTATCGGTTAATAAAGTACTGTGTAAGAAAAAAGATGATCTCTAATTTTTGAGATCATCTTTTATTTATCTCATGTTCCACTCTATTTCTTCCATTATTTTTAGCTGTATAAAGTTTATCATCTACACGTTTTATAAAAACATCTAAATCTTCTTCAAAATTAAAAGATACAACTCCAAAACTACATGAAACCTTTTCTATGTTTTTTATGTCGAGATTATAAATCGATTTTCTTATTCTCTCTGCGACGAATACTGCAAACTCTAAAGAAGTATTAGGGAGTAATATCATAAATTCTTCCCCTCCCCAACGACAAAATATATCTACTTCTCTGATTAGTTCTTTTACCAATTTAGATATTTCAACCAGGACTAAATCGCCTATATCATGACCATATCTATCGTTTATTTTTTTAAAAAAATCGATATCAAACATAATAATTGACAGGTCTGTTTTGTATCGTTTAGATCTTATAACTTCCATCTTAATAACTTCATTAAATTTTAGACGATTATATGCTTTTGTCAGATGGTCTGTTTCTGAAAGGTGGGTTACATACTCAAGGTTATCTTCAAGTTTTTTAGCTAATTTAACATAATCATTGATTAAAGATTTAAAAAGATTTCGTTGAATTTTATTATGGGCTATTTGACTTCTATGTTCAATCAAGAGTTTTAATACCTCCGGATGGTCATTACATACATCAAAATCTTTTACAACAGCTTTAAATATATCACTTTTTTTTATTTTGTTCATATTTGATCATCTTCAAGGAATTGATCTATACCAATTTTATTTTCCTTTTTCAGAATATTTATTATAAATTCTATATCTTTACTTCCCCTAATGAGGCTTCCATGTTGGGAAGCAATTGTTTTTATAGGCAGTTTTTTTATTTTATCCAATGCAAAATCCAAGGATTTTTTAGAAGTCATGATTTTTTGATGAAAAAGTAAAATTTTTGAGATGGGACATTCTTTTTTTCCTAATTTACAATTGAGAGTACCAGATAAACTATAATCAGAACAGGTGTGACAAGTGCTATCTAAATTAGAAAATAGATCCCATTCTTTAGCAGTACTCCCAAAAAGATCACTGCTGAAAAGTGTCCCTGTTTCCTCATCAAAGGTAACAAAACTAGCACTTGAATGGCAGTAAGGAGTCATTATAAATGTAAGTTTTCTTCCCGTTGAAAATTTAAATTTAAATTGATTTTTTTCTACACATTCACTCTTAAGGTTTGTTCCATAATATTTAATAAAAAGGTTATTGTCTTCATGGGAAAGGATACTCAAATCATCGTTATCAATCAATTCTTCAAAATCCGGAATACTTCCACACAGGTCTGGGTCATAGTGGTGATAAATTAATTTCTGTATATTATTTGGATTTACACCTGTTTGTAATATTTTTAACATTACAGTACTAAAATCATTTCTACTTCCCCCATCAATTAAGACTGCTTCATCTCCCTCAATTATTAAAAATGGATTACAATGAAGAAAATATTCATCATCATAAAATCCAACCCAATAAATCCCTTTTGCCACCTCTATTGGCTGCTGATATTTTGATATTTTATTATTCATAAGATATTCCTCCTATTTTTATAGTTTTATACGCCAATTATCTCAAAATTCTTTTGTTTTTCAAAATTTTTATTGTTTTTTTTTATTTAAAACCTATGTTTAAGGAGAAAAGGTCGCTCCCCTTTGAATTTTTTCTCTTTCTCTGAAATTGATGTCTCCCCAAAATTATTGTTTTACTAACTGAGTAGACTTAAAAAATTAAAAAGGGGAGGAGTGAAACAAAAAGAAATTAAAATAGAAGAAAGTAGAGAATGTAAAGGAAAAAAGTTATGTACCTCTTGAAGGTGATTGAAAATTAAAAAGACTAGATTGTTTAAAATGTGCGTTCAAAGGAAAATATCGACAGAAGAAAAAAATTAGGACAATTGGCAATTAAATATGAAGAAAGGCTTTTAGAATATTTATTCTAAAAGCCTAACTAGTTTAGTAATTATAAAAGTTATCCAATATATTGGCATAAAATTAACTATATATTTTTTCTTTAATTAAGCTTCTTTTTTAGACGGCTGATTCTCGTTTATATCCTTTAGGTAGTACTTACCAGGTGTTGTAAAGAATTCCTTGGTAAGAGCCACAACTTCACCACTAAGACGAGTTATCGTATACATATTAGGTATGATGATCATCGCCAATAAAAGATCTAAGAACTGCCAGAGTAACCTTGCTCCTCCTATAGCTCCTACAATGATAGACCCAAGGTATACATATCTCATAACTTTTGAGAATTTAAGACCAAAAAGAAATTCCGCCTGCTTCTCTCCGTAGAATATAATAACTATTATTGTTGAAAGTACAAAGAATAACAGTGATATTGTAACCATGTATCCTCCAGCAGCTCCAAAGTAATGGGTAAAGGCTGCAGCTGGAAGTCCCGACGGATTGTCAAGGGCACCAGGAGCATTCCATAGACCAGATGAAAGAATTACAAAGGCCGTAGCACTACAGATTACCAGAGTATCGATAATTATTTCAAATATTGTCCATAGTCCCTGTCTTACAGGATGATCGTTTACTGCTGCTGCATGGGCTATTGGTGCTGTACCCATACCAGCTTCATTAGAATATACTCCTCTAGCTACTCCCCAACGTACTGTAGCGGCTATAGCTGAACCGGCAAATCCACCAACTGCTGCCATAGGTGTAAATGCATAGGTAAATATTAGAGATAATACTCCAGGGATCTTATCTATATTCATTAACAGAATAATTACAGATGCCAGGATATAAATCCCTGCCATAAGAGGTACCAGCTTTTCTGTTACTTTTCCTATTCTCTTAATTCCTCCAATAACAACAACGGCAACTAAGATAAAGAGTGCTGCTCCCGTTATTGCAGGTGAAATGTTGAAAGATTCCTTGGCTGAAGCTGTGATAGAGTTAGACTGTATCATTACACTCGGTATAATTTCAAGCATAAGGAAGAAGGAGAATAAAGTTCCCAGCCACTTCATATTCAGACCTTTTGTCATATAGTACATAGGTCCCCCTACATACTCTCCCTCGGAATTTTTCTCTCTGTATTTGTATCCCAAAACTACTTCGGCAAACTTTGCAGCCATTCCAAGGATCGCCATAATCCACATCCAGAATATAGCACCAGGTCCTCCAAAGCAAATCGCTGCAGGAACACCTATAATATTTGAAGCTCCAACCGTAGATGCCAGAGCTGCTGTAACTGCCTGAAAGGGAGATACCGTCCCCTCTCCGCCCTTTGGCTTACTTAACATCTTTCCAAATGTCTGCTTTATAATATACGGTGCATACCTGATTTGAAAAAATCCAAGTCTGATTGACAGATATATTCCTCCAAAACTCAACAATATTAACATGGGAAGTCCCCAAATCCAACCTGAGATACCACTTATAATCGATAAAAAACTATCCATAAATTACATCAACCTCCTAATAAATAACGATATTACACTCTGAAAATAAATTTCTATTACTTGAGAAGATTTTTAACAGTCTCATAAACAAACTTTGGTGCCACATCAAAAGAATAATTTTTTTCGATTCTTTCTGTGTACTGGTGAGCATCCTTACCAAATGGTCCTATGTTTACAACCGGCAGATTTAGTTTTTGCATATCCTTTATAGGAAGGTTGTACTTACTTCCAAAGGCAGGCATATTAAGAGTCAGCGTATCTAAGATTTTTTCATCTTGAGGTGCTGAAACAAAACTCAGATCTGAAATATAAGGATAGAATTTTTTATTTATAACGTTGTAACCGTGATCACAACTTTCTACTGCTTTAGAAACAGACTCTAAAAGTGCTATTTCCTTATCGTTTGACCCATTTACATAGATATGTGGGTAGTATGGTGGTGAAAAGTATAAGATTACTACTGGATCCTTATCCGACCATAAAGATTGCACCTTTTCAATGATTTTTAGACCAAAATCTCTCTCATCTATCTCTTCTTTAACCAGAAGTTCGTTCTTATATTTTTCTACAACTGCTTCCAGTTTCTCTCCCATTTCTGCATGAACATTATTGTAAAGCTCATCATAAGTTAACACTCTTGCAACCCATGGAAGTTTTGTATGAGGGAACTTACTTGAAGCGCAGAAATCTATGTATCTGTCATTAAGAAGATCCACTACACCTTCAAATGCTCCTTGAGCAGCTGTCTTCATCTTTTCAAGTACCATATCAGGCGTACTTATATGAGTAGCATAGTTAAAGTAAAGGTTAGCGGTCTTTGGAATCTGTACCGAATACTCCTCTTTTAAATCTCTGTTTCTAAGAGTGATTGGCGGCAGGGATACCTCTTTGTCCACTACATCTGAATACTCTATATTTTTATCTACCTCAGTTATGATAGCACTCGTAATTAAGTTTGGATCCAGACCTTTATACGGCTGACCAACATGTGTTTCTTTTCCTACTACATAGAAAGAAGGCATTAGTTTCCCCACTGTTCCTACATATATATATTTTTGCTCATCATTTTCATAACGAGGAGACATGTAGTCAGTATCTACTACTGCCTGATATTCAAATCCATGTTTCTCCTGAAGTCTTACAAGCTCTGGAACAAATGCCAACATTCCTCCTGAACTTCCTTCCTCATCTCCAACTGCTGCAAAGACAAGATTTCCCTCAAACTCAGAAATGTTTTTTGTAATATCTTCCATTATTGTCATAATAGTGGCAACTCCACACTTCATGTCAAATATTCCTCTACCAAAAAGCCAGTTCCCTGAATCCAGGTCCTCTCTTGCATCCGCTGGAAGCTTTAATTCCTTAAGCTTTTCCGCAAGTTCATATGGTTTTGTGGCATACTCTTCAAAACCACTGTAGTCACTAATTCCAACAGTATCTGAATGTCCGATTAAAACTATTGTTTTATCACTAGGAGCTTTTTCTCCCTTAACTATAGCAACTACATTTTTTCTGTTTACCAGGTCATCTTCGAAATCTAGAAAACTTAAAAGTTCTGGATGTTCCTTGTAGTATGGCATATCAGCAAAGACTTCATATATCTTGTTACTGGCATCTATCTCCCCGCTTGTTCCTACAACACTAAGTATATTTGTTAAATCAATCGTTAAATTCTCAATTTTTTTCGATAACGTTAAATCCCCATTTGTTCCTAAAACACTAAGTACATTTGTTGAATCGACTTTTAAATTCTCAATTTTTCCCACTAACATTAAATTCCCCCTTTAAAATTTAGGTATAAAGATAACCTCTATATGGAAAATTGATAAAAATAACCATAATAAAAGTCCCCCTACTATAAGTATAGTAGGGGGACTCATTGAGCTTCACAAGGCTTCAAAAAGAATTAAAATTAATCTTTTCGGCACTGAACAAGAAGGTTTTCAAAAAATTTAGTCAAACTTACTCTCCCTCCTGTAGGAGAACATCCTCTTAGTTTTTCCATTTCCAGACGGACCTCTTGAAAATCAAAAAGAGTATTAGAATGTTTTATAAAAACTTCACTTAAATTATCTTCAATACCAATATGAGAAATATTTTTTAAACCTACAATTATTGCTCTTCGGATCCGTTGCTTTAAAACCTTACTTTTAGAATTTAAAACTTCAGAAAGAGTTTCCCAAGGTTCATTACTCTCAATTTTTATGCATTCATTACAGATATCTAAAATATCATGTCCTCCCTTTTCTCCTAAGATCCCCAAATTACTAAGAGTAAGCTGAATCTGCTCCGTATAATTAAAAATAGGAGAGTCTTGTATTTTATGTGGAGTTCCAAAGATTTCCTGAACCATAGAGATCTGTTTTTTTAGATTTATTTTTTCAGTCACTGATTTTATGATATTTATTACCTCTATTATATTGATTGGTTTGTGAATAAAAAATTCTATTCCTGCTGTATATGTTTGTGCCACCATCTGAGGGTTCGAGACCTGGGAAATCATAATACAAGATATATCCGAGTTATCTTTCAAAATATTTTTGACTAAAGTGGCACCATCCATACCCGGCATTAAATAATCCACCAATATAATATCCGGGCAATATAACCTGATTTTTTCCAGGGCCATAGCACCATCAAGGGAAGATCCGACTACTTCCCCCAACTTATTGTTTATAACAATGTCTTTTAAAATCCTGATAATACTGGGGTCATCATCAACAATAAAAATTTTCACAAGATTCCCTCCTCTAAATATTTTTTTGGTAGTTTAATAGAAAATATCGTTCCTATCTTGTGTTCTGTATCTACGGATATAGTACCTCTAAATTTTTCATCAATAAGGTCTTTAACAAGGGTTAATCCTATTCCTCTATTAATATTTCCTGTTTCAGGGTCAAATTTAGTTGAAAAACCGGGGCTAAAAATATGTTTTAAGTGTTCCGGTGCAACTCCTGCTCCACTGTCTTTTACTGTAATTAATATAAAATCTTCCACTACCGAAATATTTAAAACAACTGTGGGATTAAGTGCATTTTCTGAAGCTTCAATTGCATTTTGAACCAAATTTGAAAGGATAGACATGAAATAATAGTGATTTTTTACAAGGGCGTTTCCTGAAAGAATACATTGAAACATTATCTTTTTCTTTTCTTTTAGCTGTTCCTCTGTATTTAAGGTAAGAATACTGGTTATGGTTTTCAGATCTAAATCCGATAGTTCCATTAGTTCTGGAAATGTTTTTTTTATTCCCTGTATTACCCTGATATAACTTTTTTTTATCTCATGAACCTCTTTAGTGAGATTTAAAAGGGTTTCTCGAAGCTCAGACGAAACTTTTTCCATTTCGCCCATTTTATAGGCCTGAAAGGAATTTACCATAACTTCCTCAATATGTCCCATATTCTTTTTCATAAAATAAATTTCACTTTTAAATGTTGAGGTGAGATTCAGCAAATAACGGTATCGTATTTCATGCCCCTGATTTATTAAAAATGATTTATAATGTTTCATAGAAATTATAAGAATTAGCAGCATTCCGCTTCTTAGAAGTGCGACCATTAAAAGCCCCTTTAAGATGGTGATATTGATCCCGCCAAAACCTCCTCTAAAGAGCATTTCTATAATATTTGATCCATAATCACAAAAAATTGTAGTTATAATAAAATTCATCAATGTTTTCTTTTTTCTATGCTCATATACAAAATAAAAAATCAAACCATAAGTAATATAAAAAGATATATCTGGAAGGGTCATACTGAAAGCCACATTGTAATCGTACTGTGGCAAGAGGGTAAGATATCGGATTAGAGGTGAAATAAAAGCAGTTAGGCTGCATATACTGAGTGCTCCTAAATTCTCATTGAGGTAGATAAAAAAAGGAAGAAAAACAATAGATATAGTGACAATAAAGCCCTCCTTAAAGATCGGGAGGTGAAGAGTTGCCAGAGCTGCTATAATAAAGGATATAATGAATAACTGATAAAATTTTGACCTGCTCATGGATTGTGCTCCTTTTTCCAAATTTAGTAGTATTTATTATCTGAATTTTTTTATTCGATATCATATATATAATCAATAGATTATACCACCAATTATCGGTAAATTAAAATTTAAAAAATACATAACATTAAGCAGTCTATGTCGAAAAAAGGTAGTTGCTGGGATTATGCACCAATCGAAAATTTTTATAGTCATTTTAAATCTGGATTAATCTATTTATTGAAAGAGGAAACATCTATAGAAGCTTTGAAAGGAGAAATACATAAATATATGGAATTTTATAATAAAGAAAGAATACAATTAAAACTAAAAGGCTTGAGCCCTATAAAATATAGGAAACAAGCCTTTTAAAGGTAGCTTTTATTTTGTTGTCTGTTTGACAGGGTTAAGACTATAATTGAGTGTCCTTTTATTTGTTATTTTTTAAAATTTGATATCCTCATATGCTCTTCCCCAATAATGAGGCATCAATTCTTCTAAAGTTTTAAACTTTAAACTATTTTTTTTATTTGTAATTGCACATCTAACATTTTTTCCAAAATAACTTAACCTTTCCCGGCAGACTCCACAAGGACTTAG
>DAOUPY010000063.1 GCA_030625925.1 Fusobacteriaceae bacterium
CTATACCCTTTGGCATTCTACAGGACCTAAACTCCATGTGAAGTTAATAAAGGATATCTACGAAGAAAAGGGAATGGAGATAGATATGGAAAATAAAGAAGAAAAGCAAATATATGAAAATATAAATTTGGAATATATGGAGCCAGAGAAAAGGTGGGAGTCCATTGAAGACTATCAAAAGGAAACCGAAGCAGGAATAAAAGGAGAAAAAAGTTATGACAAAAAAACAAAAAGTAAAAAAAATAATAGCTGTACTTCATGAAAAGTTTGGGAATCCAAAATGTGCATTAAATTATGAAACTCCTTTTGAATTATTGGTGGCAGTGAGTCTGTCAGCTCAGTGTACTGATAAGAGGGTAAATATAGTTACTGAGGAGATGTTCCGAAAAAAAGGGATAAATACTCCAAAACAATTTGCAGAGATGGAATTAGAGGAGATAGAAGCTCTGGTAAGGAGTACAGGGTTTTATAAAAATAAAGCCAAAAATATAAAGAAAACCAGCGAGATCTTATTGGAAAAATACGATGGAGAAGTTCCACAAGAGATGGATAAACTGGTGGATTTAGCAGGAGTAGGCAGAAAAACAGCAAATGTTGTCAGAGGAGAGGTGTGGGGACTAGCTGAAGGAGTAACAGTGGATACCCATGTAAAGAGGCTGACAAACTTAATAGGGATCATTAAGGGGGATAATCCCATAATTATCGAAAGGGAATTGATGGAGATAGTTCCTAAAGAGTGTTGGATAGATATATCGCATTATTTAATCTTACAGGGAAGAGATGTCTGTATAGCCAGGAGACCTCAATGTGGTAAATGTGAAATAAATATTTTTTGTAATTTTGGAAGAAAAAAATTAAAAAAAGAGGGCAAAAATATTAGCTGATAACGGGCAGGATAATAATACTAAGGTCTTAAAAGTTTCGACTCTCAAACCTTTGGAATACCAAGGATTATGTTGACATAAAAACTAAACAATGGTAATATAGGGTATATAGAATAAGGGGTGAAGCTATGAGAAGAGTTTATTTGGATAACAACGCTACGACAAAAACAGATGAAAGAGTATTGGAAGCAATGTTACCTTATTTTTGTGAGGTATATGGAAATGCTCACAGTATGCACAGTTTTGGACAAGAGGCAGGCAGAGCTTTGGATTTAGCCAGAGAGACTGTTTCAAATATATTAAAAATAGAGAAATCAGAATTAATTTTTACTGGAACAGGAGTTGAAAGTAATAATTTAGCCATAAGAGGTATAGCAAGAGCTTATAAAAGAAGAGGAAATCACATAATTACCAGTACAATAGAGCATCCGGGAGTTAAGAATACATGTCAAGACCTTGAAAGAGAGGGATTTGAAGTATCTTATATACCTGTAGATGAAAATGGTGTAGTAATCGTAGAGGAGTTAAAAAAAGCTATCAGAAAAGAAACAATCTTAGTTACTTTGATGCATGCAAACAACGAGACTGGAGTGGTACAGCCCATTGAGGAAATATCTAAAATAACTCGTGAGAATAAGATTGTATTTCATACAGATGCTGTTCAAACAGTTGGAAAAATACCTGTATATCCTAAGGAATTAGGAGTAGATCTAATGAGTTTTTCAGCTCATAAATTTAACGGTCCCAAGGGGACTGCTGGATTATTTGTTAAAAATGGAATTAGATTGGGAAAAGTAATCACAGGCGGGGGTCAAGAGAGAAAGATCAGACCTGGAACAACTAACCTGGCAGGGGTAGTAGGGATGGCTAAAGCATTGGACTTAGCTGCTGCAAATATGGAAGAAAAAATAAAAGAAGAGGAGGAATTGAGGTCATTCTTTGAAACAGAGATGGTTGCCAGAATTCCAGAGATAAAGATAAATGGTAAAGATATAGTCAGGCTTCCAGGAACTTCAAGTATAAGTTTTAAATATTTAGAAGGAGAATCAATCTTATTAGGACTTGATTATAAAGGGATAGCGGTAAGTTCAGGATCAGCATGTTCTTCAGATGATCTGCAGGCTTCCCATGTATTGTTAGCGATGGGGATAGAAGTTGTAGATGCTCACGGAACTATTAGATTCTCGTTGGGGAAATTTAATACTCGTGAAGACATAGAATATGTAATAGAGGAAGCTCCTAAGGTGATAGAGAAATTAAGAATGATCTCACCACTTTGGAATGAATTTCAACTTAAAAAATAAATTAAAAGATAGGGAGTGGCGATAGATGGAATATACAAAAAAAGTAATGGATCATTTCATGAATCCTAGAAATGTTGGAGTAATTGAAAACCCTGATGGATATGGAAAGATAGGAAGTCCGTCTTGTGGAGATATGATGGAGATCTTCTTAAAGATAGAAGATGGAATAATCAGAGATGTAAAATTTAGAACATTTGGATGTGCTTCAGCTATTGCATCATCATCAGTAACTACAGAGATGATTTTAGATAAGACTGTAGAAGAAGCGTTACAAGTAACTAACAAAGCTGTTGTAGAAGCTTTAGATGGTTTACCTGCAGCAAAAGTACATTGTTCTGTATTAGCTGAAGAAGCTATTAAAGCAGCAATAGAAGATTATATGTCTAAAAAATAATGATTTTATTTGGGGTAGGAAACTATCCCTTTTTTATTTGATATATGCTATAATACTCTGATCTAAAAAGTATGTTATTAATTGATGTTTCGCGCTTACAAAGCCCACAATAATATTAAGATGTAATTCTTATTTTCTTTAAAATTATATTTAAAATGAAGTATTTTGATAATTTTAAAGAAAAATTATGGCTGTTTGCCCGCCGGAGGCGGGCAAACTCTACGATTTTTAATGTGTGCACCATCGCGAAAATTCAGTTGTTAATAAATTATGAGAGAAAAAGGATGAAGTGAATAAGATGAAAAAAATTGTTATAGGAATATATTTAATTGTAGGGATATTGAGTTTTGGGCAGGGGGAGAGATCGGCAGCAAAATTATTGGGAACAGCAGATGGTAAAATAATAAATTGTATCAATGGAGAAAAGATCTACCCCTTAGCTTCTGTTACTAAGATGATGACTATACTGCTCACCTATGATGCTATATCTAAGGGTGAGATAGCCATGGAGGATATGGTAGATATCCCGGAAGAGGCAAGAAAAATTGGCGGGAGCAGGATATGGATGACTGTAGAAGACAGGCTGAGTGTGAGAGATTTGCTCAAAGCGACAGCTATCTATTCTGCTAATAATGCAGCATATTCTCTGGCTTACTATGTAGGAAATGGAGATTTAGACAGATTTGTAGAGAGGATGAATGAAAAAGCAAAGTCTTTAGGTATGGTAAATACCAGTTATTATACTCCGGCAGGGCTGCCTCCTCATATGACGGGAACGGAGATGGATGTATCTACAGTAAATGATATCTATAAACTATCTATGGAATTGCTGAAAAATGATGACTATATGAAGATTGCTTCTATGAAGGAAGCCAGTATAAGAAATGGCCAGCAGAAATTTAAAAGCAGAAATAAATTATTGGGAATAGATGGGATCTACGGGATAAAAACAGGACACCATAGTTTGGCAGGGTATAATATTTCCATAGTTTCCAAAAAGAATAATTTAAATATGATAGAGATTGTGTTTGGTTCGCCAGATGAAAAAACCCGTGATACGGTTGTACTAGAGGATTTGGATAAATTCTATACTGATTACGGTTATGTAGATCTTTTAGTTCAGGGAGAGAAATTGGGGACGCTAAAGGTTAAAGATGGTGTAAAATCAGAAGTTAATTTTTATGCTGAGAATAACTACACTAAGCTGATGGCTAAAAATAGAAAAATAGAAAAACAATTAACAATGAAAAAAGATGTAAAAGCTCCTGTTGAAGCCGGGACGGTAGTTGGAGAGTATAAAATTTCAATAGACGGTAAAACTTATTTGAAAAGTGATTTAATAATAAAAAAATCTATTGAAAGATTGGGTTTTTTTCAAAGAATATTTAACTGAAAGAGTCTTTAGAGACTCTTTTTTTTGTTCACAGAGTTTTCACAATGCTAAAGTACAATATATATATATAGGAAGAGAGAGTAGTAAAGAGGAGGGGGATTAAGATGAGAAATAAAATAATTATAGGATTGTTGTTATTGTCAGCTGTATCTTTTGGAGCTTATGGATATCATAATGGAGAATCTATGTGGAAAGGAAATGGAACCATGATGGGCAGAGGATATAGTTGTGGTGGATATGGGTCAATGATGTGGGATAGAAATGATCTTAGCGAAGAGCATCGTGGAGAAATGTTTGAGATGATACGAGAAAGAAGAGAGACTGGTTATAAAGAAAGTTTTGAAATTAGAGAAAAGGAACTGGAGTTAGAAAGAAAATTATCGGCAGATAAAGTGGACTGGAAGGGTGTAGAAAGATTGAATAAAGAAATTTCGGATTTAAAAGCTGAGAGAAGATTACAGAATATAAAAGATAGAAAAGAGATAGAAGATAAATATGATGGGAAATAAAAATCTATAGGTATAGAAAAAAGGAATCTTTGGGTTCCTTTTTCTATTATTATGTTATAATAGAAGGGAATATAGTTATGAATTAAAGTTATGGAAAAGGAGAAATGATGAAAAAAAAAATAATTGAACCAGAATATCACGGATATAAGGTGGGAGATTACCTAAAGGAAGTTTTAGGATATTCCAGCAGGAGTATGAGAAAGATCGATATTTTCTTAAATGGAAAAAAAGTAAAACCTAACAAAAAAGTGAGAAAATTAAATAGGTTACTAGTGAAAGAACATAATAAGGGAACTAATATCCAGCCTATCCAAATGGATTTGGATATAGTGTATGAGGATAAGAATCTAATCATATTGAATAAGGAACCATATTTGATAGTGCATCCTACCAAAAAAAGGGTGGATAAAACTCTGGCTCATGGAATAGTATACTATATGAAGGAGCAGACAGGGGAGATCACAGTCCCTAGGTTCTATAATAGATTAGATATGAATACCTCTGGAATAATAGTGGTAGCTAAAAATGGGTTTGCCCAGGCATTTTTGCAAAATAAAGAAAAAGCCACTGTGAAAAAATATTATCAGACGATAGTTAAGGGGATAGTGAAAGAGGATGAGTTTATCATAGAAAATTCCATTGGTCGTGTAGGAGAGTCACTGAAAAGAGAGCTACTTTCGGTAGAAGATGGCGGCCAAACGGCAAAAACTGGTGTAAAAGTTCTAAAGAGGATGGATGATCAAAACTTAACCCTTCTTGAGGTGGAATTATTTACTGGAAGAACTCATCAGATCAGGGTACATCTGTCATCTATGGGGCACCCAATATTAGGAGATGAACTATACGGTGGAATCCTTGGTAGTGTCAAAAGACAGCTTCTGCATGCTTATAAACTAGTGTTTACTAACCCTGAGACAGGGAAGGATGAGACCGTAACTACAGATCTGCCTGAAGATATGGAAACAATCATAAAAGGTTGTGTGAAAGGGTAAAAATAGATCAAAGATTGTTGTAAAATTAATACCCATGTTCCGTTGACAAAAGATAGAAATATGAGCTATATTTATAGTGTAAAATAAAAAAAATCTTAGGAGGAACAAAACTATGGCAGCAGTAAAGATAGCGATAAATGGATTTGGTAGAATTGGAAGATTAGCATTCAGATTAATGGCAGATAACCCTGAATTTGAAGTAGTAGCAATAAATGACTTAACGGACCCTAGAACTTTGGCTTACTTATTAAAGTTTGATACAGCTCAAGGAAGATTCAAAATGGATTCAATTGAAGCTACAGAAAACGGAATATTAGTAGACGGGAAAGAAATTAAAATATATTCTGAAAGAAATGCAGCAGACTTACCTTGGAAAGCATTAGATGTAGATGTAGTATTAGAATGTACTGGATTCTATGTATCTAAAGAAAAGTCTCAAGCACATATAGATGCAGGAGCTAAAAAAGTAGTTATCTCTGCACCAGCAGCAGGAGATCTTAAGACTATCGTATTCAACGTAAACGATAATGTATTAACTGGAGAAGAGACTATCATCTCTGGAGCTTCTTGTACAACTAACTGTTTAGCACCAGTTGTAAACGTATTAAACAAAGAATTTGGATTAGTAAAAGGATTCATGACTACTATCCATGCATATACAAATGACCAAAACATCTTAGATTCACCTCATCCAAAGGATATCAACGCAAGAAGAGGAAGAGCAGGAGCAGCTAACATGGTACCTACTTCAACTGGAGCAGCAGTAGCAGTAGGAAAAGTATTACCTGAGTTATTAGGAAAATTAGATGGTGGAGCAGTAAGAGTTCCAACTGTTACAGGATCTTGTGTTGACTTAGTAGTAGAGTTAGAAAAGAATGTAACAGTAGAAGAGATCAACGCAGCTATGAAAGCAGCATCAAATGAAACTTTAGGATATACTGAAGAGCCAATCGTATCTTCTGACTGTATCGGAATCCAATTTGGATCATGGTTTGACGCTCAATCTACAAAAGTAATGACTGTAAATGGAAAGCAATTAGTAAAAATCTTAACTTGGTATGATAATGAGATGTCTTATACAGCTCAATTAATCAGAACTTGTAAGAAATTTGCTCAATTAGCAAAGTAATTATATAATAGAATAAATAGAATAGCGGGAGCATTGGTTTCCGCTATTTTTTTTTAAAATAAAACCAATTTTTGGAGGGATCAATAAAATGGCAAAAAAAATAGTAAATGAATTAGAATTAAATGGTAAAAAAGTATTGATGAGAGTGGACTTTAACGTCCCTATGAAGGATGGAAAGATTACAAACGATAACAGAATAGCAGCAGCAACTGATACAATTAAATATGTATTGGAGCAAGGTGGAAGAGTTATAGCTTTTTCTCATTTAGGAAGAGTAAAAACAGAGGAAGATAAAGCTGGAAAATCAATGGCACCAATAGCTGTAAGATTATCTGAATTACTAGGTAAGGAAGTTAAGTTTGTGGCTGAGACTAGAGGAGCAGAATTAGAAGCCGCAGTGGCGGAATTAAAAGATGGAGAGATCATGATGTTTGAAAATACTAGATTTGAAGACATCGATGGAAAGAAAGAATCTAAAAATGATCCTGAGTTAGGAAAATATTGGGCTTCTTTAGGAGACGTTTTCATAAACGATGCATTTGGAACGGCTCATAGAGCACATGCTTCAAACGTAGGAATTGCTTCAAACGTAACAGAATCAGCAGCAGGGTTCTTAATGGAAAAAGAAATTAAATTTATAGGTGGAGTAGTAGATGCACCACAGAAGCCGTTAGTGGCGATCTTAGGCGGGGCAAAAGTTTCTGACAAAATCTCTGTAATCAAAAACTTAATTCCAAAAGCTGATAAAATTATTATCGGTGGAGGAATGATGTTTACTTTCTTAAAAGCAAAAGGATTAAATATCGGATCTTCATTATGTGAAGAAGATAGATTAGATCTTGCTAGAGAATTAATGGAATTAGCAGGAGATAAATTGATCTTACCTTTAGATACTATTACTTCAAAAGAGTTTTCAAATGATGCAGGGCATCAAATAGTATCTGTAGAAAATATTCCATCAGATGAAATGGGGTTAGATATCGGACCGAAATCAGTAGAGTTATTTAAAGAGGCTTTAGCGGGAGCTAAGACTGTAGTATGGA
>DAOUPY010000515.1 GCA_030625925.1 Fusobacteriaceae bacterium
ATTCTCAATGGGATGCTACAGCAGGAATATCCCGAGAAAATGGATGGCTAGAATCAGAACATAATATGTTTTATGATATATTATCTTTAAAGCCAAATGCATTTTTAAATGATAATACTATCTATGAAAAATTAATAACTATGCAGCATTTTGGGTTTCCAACAAGATTAATTGATTTAACTAGAAATCCTTTAATAGCATTATATTTTGCCTGTGATGGTAATTTGAAAAAAGATGGTGCATTATTTCTTTTAGAAGAAGAGAGCGAAAATGTTTTAAATTTTAATAGTGAAAAACTTAAGTGTCTTTCAAATTTAGTAGTTAATAAATTTGGAGATCAATGTAAAAATTGTGAAAACTATAGTACTGATGAATGTTCTCATATAGGAAATACCCTTAATAAGAGTTACATTGTTAAAGGTATAGCTAAAAATGACAGGATTAACAGCCAAAGTGGAGATTTTTTATTTGTAGGAAAGACTGAAGAAAGTAAATATTTTGATGAACCTATAAAAAAGTATAATAAAATTATTATTTTAGATAAACAGATTAAAGAAATTATTTTAACAGAACTTAAATTTTTAAATATTTATGCTGGTACTGTTTATCCAGAACTTTCAAATATGAGTTCTCATATTAAAGATGAGTATAAAAAGGAAGCTATAAATGTAAAACCTGTAATAGAAGTTCCAAAAGCTATAAATGTAAAACCTGTAATAGACAATGAAGTTCCAAGATTAGAAGCTCTTCTAGAAAATTTTAGTATAAAATTAGAAAATTCTACAATTAGAAAAATTAATGAATTAATTGAAGATGAAAAAGATGATAAAAAATTAAGATTACAGATTGACTCAGAACTAAAAGGTAAAAGCTTAGGATTATTGGAAAGAAATAAAGTTAAAAAAATTATAAAACTTTATAATTTTTTTAGAGAGATTTTAAATTTCAATTCAACTATTGTTATTGTTGAAAAATCATTTGATTGGAAAAAATATTTTAATGATCCAAATAATATCTCGGTACCTATATATAACAACAAAGAATGGGCTCTAGGAAAATATGAAATAGAAAGTATTAATCATAAAGAAATTAATATATATTTTAGTGGAGATAAAGATATTGAGGTAAGATCAGTTTCACATAAAAAGTTTATTGATTTTATTTCTGATTATGGAAGTGGTGACTTAATAGTTCTTTATGATTTTAAAGACGAAAGTTTATTTATATAAAAAAATTATTTTCATTCTACAAATTTGAGATAAACGGTATAAAATAAATCTTTAAAAGATAAATTCTCTTAATTTTGTTAAGATTAAAGAGAGTGTAGGCAGAATATTAATTCTAAATAATAACTCCTCTTTTTGATGGTTTCGCGAGGTTACGAATATTAGAAAATTCTTGTAGTTAAAAATAATTTTCTAAATGTAAAATTAGAGAAACCCCAAAATAGAAATAAAAGATCCAGGAGGGGAGCCATGAGGCTTACCTTTACTGGGTCTTTTTTGTTTTGTCTTAATTTATGGACATACCCTTTCTTTTCTTTAAGTGTTTACTCACAATTCACACGGAAAATAATATTTTCCTAAAGAAATTAAAGTTTTTAATATATTTATTTAGTATATATAAATAGTGAATATATGGGAATTATTGGGGGTGAATCAAATG
>DAOUPY010000047.1 GCA_030625925.1 Fusobacteriaceae bacterium
ATACTTTTCCCATATCTTAGTTCCTCCTAAGTTGCGACAATATTTTTCAGGGTTTTTCTTGTTAATTTATCTATTATCAATATATTATTTCTTAAATAAGCTATATTATTTTTATTTCGCATAATTTGTTTACTGCGAAACAATATATTGCTGCTGTAATTTTTAAATAGAACTTCATCTATCTTCAGTTGAAATGGATTCATATTAGAAGCCACAATAAATGCTTCGTCATTGCCCTTTATTCCAGCCTGGGCTACACCATTCAGAGTTCCTATGACTATTATATTTCCTTCTGCTTTCACAATAGAGCCTGGGTTAACATCCCCTAATACCACTATATTTCCAGGATATTCTAGAACTTCTCCAGATCGGAGTGTCCCTAGATGAAATTTTGTTATTCCTTCATTTATTATATTAACTGCCTTTTCTACTTCTTTTGAAATTAACTCTTCCCCGTCAGTTACAAATAAAATATTCATATCAACTGCTTGATTTATAATATCCAATAATTCGAATTCTTCATCTTCACTTATCTTTCTACCTTTAAATTCAATAATTGCTTCATATCCCATCAATAATTGTTTGGACTTCTTTAATTTTTCTAATAAGTGGTCCTTTAGTTCCTGAAAGGAAATTATAGGATTTAATATTATTACCAGCTTACCGTTAGATCCCTTAAATATCACATTATTTCCCATATTTTCCTACCTTCCATTCACAATTTATATATCTGTTTTTTCTCTATTCCCATTAATATCATTGTTACTGTCTATTTTTTTTACAGTCTTTTCAATATTCCTTATTTTTTTATTCATTTCATTGATTCTAAATTCCAAAGAATTTAAGATCCAAAATTGGAAATGGCTGACTTTTTGTGCCTCGTGAATCATCCAAGCGATCTTTAATACAACCAAGAGTATCGCTGCTGCAATCTCTATTTCCAAGGAGATTTTTTTTAGTACTCCTCCAAAAATAATAAGTGCAAATAATATTCCAAAAAAAGCCATATTTATTAAATTATTGTTTGAACCACCCTTACTCCCACCAATTTGGCCAACTATATTACTTATCCTGTCTTTTTCTTTTTTAAAGTCATTCAGTTCTTGCTTTAATTGATCTTCACCCTTCATAACTCCTCCTCTAACTCTCCTTTAACTTTTTAGCATTATTTCAATTTGTAACTAACTTTACAGCATCTGTCATCTTCAATGCTCTTACTGTTTCCTTCACCTCATGAACTCTTATTATGGAAGCTCCATTATAAGATGATATCACTGCAACTGCCAGATTCCCTTCCAGTCTATCCAAAGGAGGAGTTCCTAGTATATCCCCAATAAATCCTTTTCGAGAAGCACCTATCAATATAGGATACTCTAGTTTTTTAAATTCACATAATTTTTTTATAATTTCAAGGTTATTTTCAAAGGTTTTACCAAACCCAATTCCTGGATCTAATATTATTTTTTCAGGTGATACTCCTGCTTTAACAGCTATATCTATACTTTCTTCTAAACTTTCCTTGATGTTTTCTATTACATTGTCATATCTAGGGTTTTCCTGCATATTTTTAGGATCTCCCTGAATATGCATAATTATAACAGAAACCCCATATTTCGCTATTACTTCAGCCATATTGGGGTCGCCTTTCAATCCTTTTATATCATTTATAATGTGAGCTCCAGCTTTGATACATTCCTCAGCTATATAAGATTTATATGTATCAATGGATATAGGTACATCAACCTCTTCCACTAACCTTTTTACCACAGGAAGTATTCTTCTCAACTCTTCTTCTTCCTCTACATATACAGCTCCAGGCCTTGTAGATTCAGCTCCTACATCGATTATATCTACTCCCTCTTCCACCATCTTCTTGGCTCTTTTTATGGCACTCTCTACATCGATATATGATCCGCCATCTGAAAAAGAATCAGGAGTAAGGTTTAATATTCCCATGGTGTAGGTTTTATTTTCAAAATCAAATTTTTTATTTTTAATTAACATCAACCTTCATCCCTTCCTTTAATGGTGTTTCACGAGTATTCAGATTAGCTTTCTAATTTAAAAACTAATGATGAAATGTGACTAATAATACACCAAAATATGATATAAAAGACAGATTGATAAACAATCTGTCTCTTGACTATTTAATAAACATCCACTTTTTAGCTCTTTCCTCTAAATTTAGAGGAATATCAAAATAGGAATCAAATTATATTCCCCAGTCTCTCGGGTATCTAAACTCTCTTTCCATAGTTCTACTAGATATTTTAGCTATCAGAGGCAGTTTTCTCTTATATTGATTGGTTTTTATCCTCCAAAGGATAGAATCTACAGTTTTTTCAGAATAACCTATCTCTAAGATCTCTTCTTTTGTGTATCTTTCATCCACTAATAAATTGATGATCTCATCAGCTAAAAAGTATGAAAATCCCAACTCATCCTCATCGGACTGTCCTTCCCAAAGGTCGGCACTTGGCTTTTTCTCGATAACTTCTTTTGGAACACCCATATATTCAGATAATTCCCAAACCTGAGTTTTTAACAGATCACCAACGGGATTGATTGCCGAGGCTGAATCTCCCCACTGAGTACTGTAGCCCAGTAAGATCTCAGTTTTATTAGAAGTCCCCAATACCAATGATTTTTCCTTGGCTGAATAATCATATAAGATAGTCATCCTTTCACGAGCCATCTTATTTCCCTTTCTCAGGTCTGAAATATCAGGTTCTTTGGCAAAATATGCATCCAGCATATCTGTAATCTCTATCTTTTTTACTCTCATCCCGGTAGCTTCTACCACTCTTTGAGCATCTTCTAAACTCTCACGGCTAGAAGATTTATAGGGCATCATTATACCCAATACATTTTCAGGTCCCAGTGCTTTTACAGCTAAGAAAGCTACTATGGCTGAATCTATTCCTCCAGATAATCCTAAGACTACCTTTTCAAATCCAGCACTTCTAACCTCTTCTCTGATAAAATTTACCAGTATTTTTTCAGTCAATTCCATATTTAATTTTATTTTTGATTTAATATCATTCATATAAAAATCTCCTATTCAGACATATCCTTGTCTAAACCAAATTTACCCAATTTTTTTGCTCTATAATCACGTAATAAGGTCAAGGCTGCCTGTTTTGTATTTATCCTGTCACCACTTAAGATCATCCCCATTCTAAGGGCAATTCTATCCAATATAATTTCAGGTATTTCCTGCATATCTTCATCTGTTAATTTATATTTTTCTTGAAGAACTTTCGATTTTTTAAATCCGAACATTTTTTTTATAAGCAGACTAGCTACTTCTTCAATAGGTAAGATCTCATCTTTTATAGCCCCTGCTATTGCTAGGTTATATCCGATTCTCTGGTCTTCGAATTTAGGCCATAAGATACCAGGAGTATCCAGTAATTCTAATCCTTCTTTTATTCTAACCCATTGTTTACCTCTAGTAAATCCTGGTTTATTTCCTACACCAGTTATTTTTTTACCAACAATTCTATTAATCAACCTAGATTTTCCAACATTTGGAATACCAGCAATCATAAGTCTTGTTTGGACCTTTCTCAGACCTTTTTTCTTCATTTTTTCTAATTTTTCCTTAGCTACCCCGTCTATTATCTCAAATAAAGCTTTCATATTGTATCCAGTTTCAGCTGAGATTTCCAATACATAGTCAGCTGAATTATTCTCCTCAAAATAATTTTTCCAATATGCTAATTCATATTTTTCGACTAAATCAGCCTTATTTAAAAGAATTATTCTTTTTTTTCCTTTAGCAAATTTTGCTATCTCTGGATTTCTGCTTGAAAGCGGTATTCTTGCATCTACGATATCTAAGACAATATCTATTATTTTCATATTCTCAACTATCATTTCCTTGGTCTTTTTCATATGACCAGGATACCAGTTTATTTTTGTCATTGACATAATTGTTTATCCTTTCTAAATTTATTTTTGGCTATTGTCTAATCTCTTGCATATTTATTTACTTTTTCTTTTTTCTTAGTCACTTCTTCTTGCTTTATCAAAAGAACGATCTCACCTTTTATAGGATTAGCTTCCAATCTTTCAATTAATTCAGATGTTTTCCCTCTGATTATCTCCTCATACATCTTTGTAATCTCTCTAACTATAATTACATATCTGTCTCCAAAATATTCATTGACTTCCTTTAGGGTTTTTAAGATTCTGTGGGGAGATTCGTATAATACCACTACCCTCTCCTCTTTAGCTAACTCTTTTAACAGAG
This sequence comes from Fusobacteriaceae bacterium, assembly GCA_030625925.1. Taxonomy (GTDB): domain Bacteria; phylum Fusobacteriota; class Fusobacteriia; order Fusobacteriales; family Fusobacteriaceae; genus Psychrilyobacter. The sequence continues at coordinate 4,256 of DAOUPY010000047.1, forward strand.
TTTGTCTTCCTTTTTTCTTGGGTAAAAACCCTTCAAAAGCAATCCTTTTCATAGATATTCCAGCTACTGAAGCTGCTGCTGTAAGTGCACTTACACCTGCTATAGGAACTACTTTTATATCACTATTAAGAGCAGCATCTACTACTTCATATCCAGGATCCGAAATACACGGTGTCCCGGCATCTGTAACCAGAGCTATATCTTTTCCTTCTAAAAGTAGGTTTACTATGTTCCCGACTTGATGACCCTTAGTGTGCTCATCGTATCTATATACTATGTTCTCTATTTCAAAATGATTTAATAATTTTCTAGTTACCCTAGTGTCTTCAGCAAATATGTAATCCGCCTCTTTTAGAATTCTTACCCCTCTATAAGTCATGTCCTCTAGGTTTCCTATTGGAGTTGCTACAATATATAACATATTTTTTTCTCCTCTCATCACACTCTTCCTATTTATGGTTTCTCTTCGTAAAAGAAACCAAAGCTAAAAGACTTAGCGATAGTTTGCTCTTAATTTAAGAGTAACCGACAACAAGGAAAGAGTTTGAATTATCTTAATGTTCTACTCTCTTCTACAACTTTCTTTATATCTACAATGTTTTTAGTCTCTGCCAATGAAAATAATGAGATATATTCTATATTTCCCTTTCCGCCTGTTATAGGAGAAAAGTCCAATTGGTGTAATTTTACTCCATATTCATTTGCACTTTCTACTACCATATCTATGGCCATCTTGTGCTTTTTAGGATTTTTTACTATCCCGCCTTTTTCAATATTTTCACGCCCTACCTCAAATTGCGGCTTGATTAAAGCCATTAACTTCGTATCTTCATTCATAAATTTAATCAAATGAGGAATTACCTTAGTTATAGAGATAAAGGATACATCCATAACAATAAAATCTATTTCACTATTGTCAATATCTTCTAAAGTAAGATCTTTTATGTGTGTTCCCTCGATAGATTTTACCTGCTCATGATTACGAAGTTTCCAATCTAATTGATTGGTTCCTACATCCATTGAATAGGCAAAAGCTGCACCATTTTGCAATGCACAATCTGTAAAACCACCTGTAGAGGCTCCTACATCCAAGATTTTTTTACCTGAAAAATCAAGATTCCATATCTTTATAGCTTTTTCTAATTTTAATCCTCCACGACTGACATATTTCAGAACGTCCCCTTTGATCCTAATCTCAGGGAGTTCATCGGTCCATTTTATCGCGGTACCTGCTTTTTCTATCTTTTTATTATCTACTATTACGACTCCTGCCATAATAGCTCTTTTAGCTCTTTCTCTAGTTTCAAAAAAACCCTGTTGTACCAAAAGTACATCTAATCTCTCTTTCATCTACAACCCCTTCTACAGCCCTCTATCAAATATTTGATTGTCACTAAAATGATTGAATAATTCACATTGTTTTACCAATGTTTCAAATCCTAATTTATCGACTTTTTTAATTAATTCCTTTGTCTCGGTAATTCTTTTTATGAAAAATTCATCTCCGATAACTATTTTTTTGTTGGCATTATAATAATTAAGCAGTTGTTTGTTTGTTTTTAATTTCAGCTCTACCTTTGCTCTTTTAAGTCTGTCTTTTATAATACCGCTGGTACAGTCCAGTTTATCTTTAATTTCGTCCAAACTATGACCTTTAGCCATTAATTCTACTATCTTATCTGCACCAATTGGATTTATCCTATGATATTTTGCAGAGTATTCATCCGCTTTGTGCACCATAAGAGCTTCCTTAGTACTAGGAGTAACTCTTCCCCATCTGCCATGGTGAGATAAAACAATATGAACTATCTTTCTTTCGGTATTAGGATCTAAGACCATCCCTGTTTCTTCTTCCATCTTCTTTAATATCCCTGTCGCTTCTTTCCTTATCCTATCAGGTTTTTTCAACATCACCTGGCTATGAGATAGAATAGAATCTCCTCCTGCTCTCAAACTTGCTTTTGAAGTATCATGGATTATTATTCCCACAAGCATCGCAAATAGATCCAGTTCTTCTCCTGCTCTTTTCAAACTACGATAAGATTTTTTTAGATCTCTTATGGCAATCTCCAAAACATCATAGGTATGAGTTGTTACTGAAACTCCCAAATCTTCCACTTCTTTCAGTTGATCTATTACCGGAAATCCTAACAATATGTCTATATATTCTTTTGCTTTTTTATTAATATTTTGCATTTACACACCTTTCAATATCATTCACAAGAGGTTTCCCTCTGAGTCCAAATTCTTCTAGAAGTTCCCCTCTTTTCCCATGAGGTATAAAATCACACTCTATTCCTAATCTAAATATTTTTTTGTAGATATCCATAGAATTTGTCATCTCCAAGAGAAAACTTCCAAAGCCACTTTTTATCCGACCTTCTTCCAACGTTATTATATTTTTGTATTTTTTAAAATTCTCTTCTATATATTTTTCATCTAGAGGCCTGATACTAGATACTCCTACTATAGTAGGACAAATTCCCCTAGTTTTTAATTCTCCCGCAACATTAACCACTTCTTTTACCATACTTCCAACGGCTAATATCAGGGTATCATTACCTTTTTCAATCTCTTTCCATTTTCCAAATTCAAATGCAGGAGAATCATAACCCCAAGCACTGTCTCTAGGTATCCTTATACTGAGCGGACCACCCTTATAGGTCGATGAAAATTCCAAGATCTCTTCCAGCTCTTTTTTAGTTGTAGGAGCTAATATATTGATATTGGGCACTGTCAACAGATACGGTATATCATATAATCCCTGATGAGTTTTCCCATCTTCTCCTACTATTCCTGCTCTATCCAAGATAAAGTTCACAGATAAATTTTGAATAGATATATCATGGATAAGCTGACCGTAGGCACGCTGTAAAAAAGTTGAGTAGATAGCTACATAGGGTGTTTTCCCCTGGCTTGCTAAACCACCTGCAAATGTTACCGTATGTCCTTCGGCTATTCCCATATCATAAGACCTTTCCTTAAATTTATCAAAGTAATCGGATAAACCAGTTCCTTTGACCATTCCACAGCATAAGGCATAGATGTCATTATTATCTGCTGCCATTTCAGTTAACTTGTCTCCAAATATTTTAGAATAAGATGTTTCACCCTTAGGTGTTTCCCCTGACTCTATATTAAAAGGAGAGATCCCATGAAATTTTTCCGGGTTTTCTTCTGCAGGAAGATAACCTTTTCCCTTATGAGTTTTTATATGTAAAAATATAGGTCCCTTTAAGTTTTTAGCTTTTTCCAGTGCTGGTAACAACTCCTCAAAGCTATGCCCATCCACCGGTCCTACATATTTAAAACCTAAAAATTCAGAGATACTAATAGGTGCAACCATGGTTTTTACCCCATGTTCTACCCTGCCGATTATATCAGCTATCTTATTTCCAATCTTTCCACGCCTAACTATTCCTTCAACTTCATTTTTTAATTCTAAATAAAATTTACTGCCCATCATACGGCTAAAAAATTTTGAAAGTGCTCCTACATTGTTTCCTATAGACATCTCATTGTCATTTAAAATAACTATAAGATTTTCACATCTTCCACCCATATTATTTAGTGCTTCCAAGGAGTGACCATTAGCTATAGATGCATCACCTATAATTACTATGACCTTGTTCTCCTTGTCGGCTGTTGCTATCCCAAATCCTGCTGAAAGTGCTGACCCTGCATGACCAGATATAAAGTGATCATGGGGAGACTCAGTCCTATCTGTAAATGGTCCTATTCCATGTCTTTGACGAAGGGTCGAAAACTTATCTTCTCTCCCAGTCAATAGTTTGTGTACATAGGATTGATGTCCAACATCAAATAATATTTTATCCTTAGGTGAGTTAAAAACACTATGGATTGCCAGGGTTAACTCCACAACTCCTAAATTAGGACCTATATGCCCACCATTTTTACTCACTGTTTCAATTATTATTTCTCTAATCTCATTAGATTTAATTGTTAACCCCTCTACCAGTTTTTTTTTATCCATGTAAAACCCCTAATTAAACTTTTTAGTTATATTCTTCTAAGATCTTCAGATACTACTGGATGATCCTTATTTGCTTTGTATA
>DAOUPY010000525.1 GCA_030625925.1 Fusobacteriaceae bacterium
AATATTTGGAAGAATTGGGATTTAAAACTACAAAGGTCTATGACCTGTGTGAAACTATAGAATATTTGGGAACCAGGATAAAATACTGGGAAGATGAGAGAAATCATTTGGACTATGAGACCGACGGACTGGTAATCAAGGTAAATAATCTTAGCCTATATGAAGAGTTAGGAGCCACAACCAAGGCACCGAGGTGGGCTATCTCCTATAAATTCCCTGCTAAACAGGTGACTACAAAATTAAAGGATGTAACTTGGCAGGTGGGAAGGACAGGGAAGGTCACTCCAGTAGCGGAATTAGAAGCAGTAGAAGTATCTGGAAGTATGGTCAGACGTGCCAGCCTTCATAATTATGACGAGGTTCTTAGAAAGGATATCAAAATTGGTGATACAGTATTCATTGAAAAAGCCGCTGAGATAATTCCTCAGGTTATAAAACCTGTAAAAGAGCTGAGAGATGGGACGGAGGAGGAGATAATTCCCCCTGCAAACTGCCCTGTATGTGATTCAATCTTAGAAAAAGAAGAAGGGCTGGTAAATTTAAAATGTGTGAACCCCCACTGTAAGGCAAAATTACAGGGAAAGATGGAATACTTTATCTCCCGTGATGCCATGAATATAATCGGCGGATCAAAGATCGTGGAAAAGTTTATAGAGTTAGGTTTTTTAAAAGAAATAAGTGATTTTTATGAACTGTATCTAAAAAAAGATGAGTTGGAAAAATTGGATAATTTAGGGAGTAAGAGTATAGAAAAATTACTCACTTCCATTGAGGAGAGTAAAAAACTAGATTATTCTAAAACACTCTATGCCTTAGGGATTCCATTTGTGGGGAAATTTTTAGGTGGTTTACTGTCTAAAGAGAGTAAAAATATAGAAAAATTAGCTGTGATGGAAGTGGAAGAACTCCTATCTATAGATGGTGTAGGAGGAAAAGTAGCCCAGTCTGTATATGAATATTTTAGAGATGGTGACAGTATGAGAGTATTGGAAAAATTAAAATCAGCCGGAGTTAACTTTGAGATAGAAGAGGTAGATGAAGGAGCTCATTTGGAGGAATTTGTAGGGAAAACTTTCTTGGCTACAGGAAAATTGATCCATTTCAAGAGGCAGGAAATCAAGGATATCGTAGAAAAATTAGGCGGAACCAATATGTCAGGGGTGTCTAAAAAATTAGATTACCTTATAGTCGGGGAAAAACCAGGAAGTAAGCTGAAAAAAGCAGAAGAGTTAGGCAGTGTAAAGGTCCTTACGGAAGAGGAGTTTTTAGAGCTGACAAAATAGAACTTCAGTAAAAAAAGGATGTAAATTTACATCCTTTTTTTACTAAATGAGTTTAATTTCGTTATAAGCAATTTTAGTATTACCATCTTCATCTATATATTCAAAAGCAACTTTTAAAATTTCGCCTTTAGCATTTGTTCCTACATGTTGGCTATACACTGGAATTATGAGAGAATCACACCCTGAGCCTGCGGTAGTTACATTTCCAGTTCCTGTATTTATCAATTCATCAGCTACATAGATATAATAATTACCGGTTAATTTTCCATTTTGGTCGATATGGGTCATATCATTGAT
>DAOUPY010000551.1 GCA_030625925.1 Fusobacteriaceae bacterium
GATACAAAAATATGAAATTACTATATAATGTAATTAATAAAAAAAGGGGGAGATCTTTGTGATAAAGAAATTAGAAGAATATGCAGAATTAGCATTAAAAATAGGTGTAAATATACAGGGTGGACAAAAGTTATTTATTAGCACTCCTATACACGCTGTGGAATTTGTAAGAGTAATAACTAAGAAGGCTTATGAAATGGGTGTGAAAGATGTTGTCTACAGTTGGAATGATGATGTATTGAGTTATATGAGATTTAAAAATATAGCTATGGAAACGTTGGAAGAATTTCCTGAATGGACGAAAAAACAGATGGAAGATTTAGCTGGAGAGGGAGCTGCATTTTTACATGTAATCTCTCCAGATCCTGAACTACTTAAAGATATCGATCCTAAAAAGGTTGCAGCAGCCGCTAAGTCAAACTCTATTGCACTGAAAAAATATAGAGAAAAAGTAATGAACGATGAGAATGCTTGGTGTGTTTTGGCAGTCCCATCTGAAAATTGGGCAAAAAAAGTATATCCCGGTCTGGAAAAAAATAAAGCTGTAGATAAACTTTGGAAGAGTATATTTAGTGTGGCAAGGGTAGAAGAGGGAAAATCTGTGGAAGCGTGGGAAAATCACGATATAAACTTGAAGAGTAAGGTAGAGGTATTAAATCTTAAAAGATTTAAAACATTCCATTATAAGTCTAAGGATACAGATCTATATGTTGAGATGTCTCCTAAACAAATATGGAAAGCAGGAGCCTCTATAACTAAAGGTGGTGTAAAATTTAGCCCGAATATACCTACAGAAGAAGTATTTTCAATGCCTAAAAAAGATGGAGTCAACGGAGTCTTATCTAGTACAATGCCATTAAATTATGGAGGGAATTTGATAGATAACTTTAAATTGACATTTAAGGATGGGAAAATCGTGGAATTTACAGCTGAAAAAGGATATGAAACTTTGAAAAATTTATTGGAAACAGATGAAGGGGCGAAATATTTGGGAGAAATAGCATTGGTTCCTGTGGATTCTCCTATATCTAATATCGACACTATTTTTTATAATACATTATTTGATGAGAATGCTTCGTGTCACTTTGCATTTGGAACGGCTTATAGAAGTTGTATAGAGGGCGGAACAGAGATGACAACAGAAGAATTGGAAAAAAATGGTGTAAATGACAGTCTTGTACATGTAGATTTTATGGTAGGATCAGAAGATTTATCCATAGATGGAATAGATGAAAATGGAGATCGAACACCTGTATTCAGAAGTGGAAACTGGGCAATATAAATTTTAAAAATATGAGGGAGGGTATTATGAAGTTATCAGAATTAAAGTTTTTAAAGATTCAGTTA
>DAOUPY010000249.1 GCA_030625925.1 Fusobacteriaceae bacterium
GACTTTAAATTTTAATGCAAAATGTATTGCGCCTGTAGGAGCTATAGTATCTCTGCCAAAGAAATTAACAGTAGTTCCTTTGTCTCTGTGATCTGAAAAAAGAGATAAGATCTCCTTATTTTTAATCACCTTTAGTAGTTCCCTGGGAGTACTCTTTGATTTTTTTATCATATTAAAACGAAACTGGGCACGATTTTTAGTAATAAAATCATCTATATATGGATTTCTTTGAGCTTTCACAACATCGGATACGCTATATTTTTCCGTGATCTTCAAGGAAGCTTCGACATTTCCCATATGCATACCAGCTATAATTAAACCTTTATTTTCAGCTACAGCTTCATCTAAAATATGATAGTTTTCTACATTGACTTTAGTCTCGTCAAAGATATAATCTGCAATCCATAAAGATGATAGATATGCTTTTGCCAATACTTTATAATTTTTTTTGGCTAATTCTACCCTCTCTTTATCTGTTTTATCTGGGAAAGCTAATTTAAGATTAGCCAAGGCGATCATCCTTCTTTTTTTTATAAGATGGTATCCTATTATTCCTAGTTTTTCAGCAAACTTATATCTTGCTTTTTCTGGGAACATCATAAGTAATTTTGCAAAACCAATCATGAGATAATATTCTATTTTATGTTTCATTCCATCCTCCTAATTATGTGTAATTCAAGTCTCTATAGTCTACCATAATTACTATAATGGTGCAATTTTATCAAATTATTTACAGGAATAATTTGTAATTAAATCAAAAATGAGGTAATATCATATTGTGATTAAATTTAGGTAGGGAGTGGTAAAATGTATGATGTAGCTGTAATTGGAGGAGGAGTTATCGGATGTAGTATAGCCCGGGAACTTTCTAAATATAAAATTAGATCAGTGGTGATTGAACAAGAAGGAGATGTAAGTTGTGGTGCTACAAAGGCAAATTCAGGAATTATCCATGGAGGCTACGATGCAGCACACGGAACAAAGAAGGGTTATTTCAGCCATAAGGGAAATATACTTTTTGATCAACTAGATAAAGAATTAAATTTTGGGTTTGAAAAGATTGGATCACTGATACTAGCCTTTGATGATAATGAGATGAAAACACTATCTAAAATAATTGAAAATGGAGAAAAAAACGGAGTAGGAGACCTAAAGATTATAGGCAGGGATGAGCTATTAGAATTAGAGCCAAATGCAGGGAAAGCCACAGGGGCCTTGTACTGTAAAGAGGCTGGAATAGTTTCTCCCTATGAATACTGCATAGCTCTGGCTGAAAATGCTATATCAAACGGTGTAGAGTTTAAATTTAACAGCAGAGTAAATGATATTCATAAAGAAAATGATATATATACCATAAAAACTGCTTTGGGAGAAGTAGAGAGTAAGGTAGTCATCAATGCTGCTGGAGTAAACTCAGATATAATTTCAAACCTGATGAATGAAGAATATTTTCATATAATTCCTCGAAAGGGAGAATATTTAGTTTATGCAAAGGGGTATGGAGATAGAGTTAATCATGTTATATTTCAATGTCCCAATGAAAAAGGAAAAGGTGTATTGGTTACACCTACTTATCACAACAACCTTATGGTAGGGCCCGATGCACAAATAATGGATGATAAATATGATACTTCTACAAATATAGATAACTTATTTGACATCATAGGGAAGGCAGAAAAATCTATTCCAAATTTGGAAAATAAAAAAATTATTAGGAGTTTTGCAGGGACTAGAGCCACTAGCAGTCTCCACGACTTTATAATTGAAGAAACTAAATCTAAAAACTTCATCAATGCAGCAGGGATAGAATCTCCCGGGATAACATCTTCTCCTGCGATAGCTAAGTATGTAAGGAGTTTAGTTGAAAAGATGATCGATCTTCCCAAAAACGATAAATTTAATCCTCATAGAGAACCTAATGTTATTAAAAAGTCGGTGGCTGACATGCTCCCTATGAAAACAGTGAATGAATATATTAATTTAGGAGAAGATGATCTAGACAGAATCGTGTGCAGATGTGAACAAGTGAGACAAAGGGAGATTTTAGAAGCTCTGAATAGAGGAATTCAAATCACTTCTACCGATGGAATAAAAAGACGTACCCGGGCAGGAATGGGAATTTGTCAGGGGAGGTTCTGTGAGCCGCGAGTAAAAAAAATCATCGCTAAAACATATGATATATCAGAAGATGAAATAACTACCAGGGGAATAGGAAGCGGGAGCGAACCTGTCAGGGTAGAGATAATGAAATTAAAAAAAGTCATAAAATAGTAGAGTACATTGCAAGCAGACTAAAAAAAACTTCTAAGAATCTCTAGATTTTTAGAAGTTTTTTTTACCTAATAAATTCTCACCAAACTTATTCTTTTCTTAAAGTGAAAAAATTTAATAATGGAATTAAAAATAAAAAGTAAGAATATGGGATATAACCATAGTTACTGACCATCATTGTTGTAGTTGGTATAAGAGCTGCTATATTCCATGGAATGAGTGGTGCCAATACTATACTGCTGTTTTCCAAATCAACAGCAAGATGTTCCTTTTCGATACCGCTGCTGCTATAAGTTTTGCTCATGAGCTGATTGGTTAAAACAACAGAGATACTCTGATTTGATCCGATAGCGGCAGTAAAAAAACTAACTATGTTGGTATAAAAAAATATTTTTGTTCTCGAATTTGCCTGGATCAATATATTCTCTATTTTATTTAACATTGCCGTTTCTTCAAATACTCCAGCCATAGCACAGGAGATGAATACTACTATGACAGCATTCCTCATGGATAAAACTCCTCCCCCTTTAATAATTTCACTTAATGGGTTACTGTTTTCTAGGTGAAATCCATTTATCATAATATTAAAGAGCTGACTAAGGGAGTACCCTTGAATTGTTATGCTCAGAACCATAGCTGTTAGAATACTAACTAACATGGAAATTTTAACATCTATCTTAAACAAGGAAAAAACTAAGATTACAGCAGTCGGCAATAAGACTATAGGACTTATTGTAAAAGTATTATAGATTTGAGGAACTAATTGATTTTCTATTAAGTTTAAAGGATTATTAAAGGACAAAAATCCGTAGATAATGATACAGGCTATAACAGCTAGATACCCAGTCTTAAACATATTTTTTATATTATTATACAGGTCTGTGTCTGTAAGGTTGGCTACTAGATTAGCACTAGAAGACATGGGAGAAATACGATCTCCAAAATAAGCCCCTGAAATAATAGCTCCTGCTGTAATATCTAAATTTACATGACCACCCTTAGCCATAACAATAAAGGCAACTCCTACTGTACTTACAGTTCCAAAGGAAGTCCCCAATAAAAATGAGATAAGGGAAGTTATAAGGAAGGCATAGAGGATGAAAAAATCTGGGTTCATATATTTCATACTATAGGAGACGATTCCTGGAACAGTCCCAGAAGCCATCCAGGTAGATGTAATAATTCCAATTAAAAGAAAAATTTTCAAAACTACAAAAGATTTTCTCCCGCCGTTAAATGCCATAATAAATAAATCCTTTAATGGATATCCTCGCCTTACCCCTATCACTATAAAGATTAAAAGACATAATATAAGTGCATATCCTATAAAATACCCATTATAAATTGCAATAAATAGAGTCAGCAAAGCACCACCAACTCCAAATAATAGGTCCATAATATTCCTCCTGTAAAATTTTATAACTAAGTTTAACATGTTTCTGTCGTAAAAAAATTATT
>DAOUPY010000502.1 GCA_030625925.1 Fusobacteriaceae bacterium
CATAATTTTTTCTCTAATACTGCTTTTTGCTCTTCTCCCATTCTGTGTTTCCTCCGTTTTCTCTTAATTCTACTCATCTATCTCTTTATATCCCCTACCTCCCCCACTTTATCAGATTGAAAGTCAACTTTTAAATTAGAAAGTTGACTTTCATAATCCTGAATCGAGGGGGAAAAAAGGGGCGTTATTACACCTTTTTCATAAACTCTTCAACTTCCTCATCTGTTCCTAACTTCATCAAAGGTTCTATCAAATGATATTTCCCTTTTCTAGCCAATTCAGCTAATGCCCTTCTTTTGATTTTACTCATCTCTATTACTTCATTTTCTCCATCTTTATCCAAAGGGGGAGATGTCTGAAGGACAGAGGGGGTTCTTTTTTCTTCACATTTAAACCTAATCTCAACCCTGTCGATAGATCTACCTTTTTTTATCTTTTTTATATCGGTTATCTCTATTCCTGCCTTTAAGAGTTCCTCTTTAGCGGGGTTAAAAATTCTTTGATCTATATCTCCAGCTTTATATGATTTTGGTATTTCTAAAACTTTTTTTAATTTTTCCCAAGTAGTAAAGTAAAGACCTGTATTTTTAAATTGTCCTAAAAGACTATATAACCTCTTATTATATTTACCTTTTATCCCCAATATATCAGCTTTTTTTAAAAGCACTAAAAATCTACTCTTTTCCTTAGTTATTTTATCATAATGATCCAACTCTTGAATGGTTAATTTTTTTTTTGCTTTAGCTTTATACATCAGATCTATATCTTTTTTATAGAATAAATATTTTCTAAAATCTTCAGGAACATTTATTTTTATATTTCCATCTGAATAACTTGTAATTATAAACATAGATCCACTAATTGACTTTATTTCTGGATCTATTGACTCTAAATTATATGTTTCTGATTTAGTTAAATTTTTGATAAGCTCAAAGACATGGTCTGAATTATACTTTCCTTCAAATCCTGCCATCTCCCATAATTCTTGTCTGTCTATCATCAATGATTCGTATTCGTGTTGTTTATTATACCTTTGAAGAATGCTATAAAAAGTATTTATTATACTTTCTTTTCCAAAGGTTATAGGCTTCAAATTTACTTTTTTATGTAATCTAATCTTACTCAACACTAATCCCTCCCTTCAATTTATAAGAAAATTATAACAAATTACACCCCATAAAACAACTACAAAATAAAAAAAACGTAGTTCTAACTTCCTATAATTTGTAGTTCTATTTCCTACTATTTGCCCCTTTATCTCCTACCATTTGTAGTCTTATCTCCTACTATTTGTCCCTTTAATAGAGTTGTATCCCAATATTCCCTAAGGCTACATCCTCACTAAAAGACTTTAAAAGACCTTAAAAGAATATAAAAGAAAAAAAAAGATCTAGTTTCATACTAGATCTCCTCCTTATATCCCCTATCTCGTTTCCCCTTAACAGGGGGAAATATAAAAAGAAGGGGGGTATCTTAAAATTCAAATCTCTTCATGAATTCCAATACCATTTCTATTACTTTCTTTCTTTTTTTTGTTCTCGGCAATAAAGTTAAATTTTCTTTAAATGCTTTTTCGACCATCTTAGCTGTTTGAGCTTTAGGTTTTTCCACATCTTCATATTCATACTCATCTATAAATTCTATTATTTTTTCCGGGTATAGATTTTCTTTTTCCATCATCCTGTCAAATTCCTCTTTTTTCTTCTTTCCGATAAAGTTTTCTAACTCTTCCTCTAATTCATCTTCATCTGTCACATATAGCAGCTGACTTTCAATAAATTC
>DAOUPY010000245.1 GCA_030625925.1 Fusobacteriaceae bacterium
TATTGTTTTTAAAGGCATACAATATCGCGAAAGTTCAGTTAATAATACAAATTTATAGGTTAATTTTTAATGTATAGGAGGGGATTTAATTGAAGAAAATTATCTACATAATTTTTATGATATTTATAACTCTTATCCTCATAGGAGAAATAAGAGACTCAGACCCCAAAACAAAAATACAAAAGACAGAGGTCCTGCATTCTGCAAACTACAAAAATGAAAGATATTACAACCCATGGCTGAGAACGACTAAAGGGTTCAAGGATTTTCTGCGATGGAGGTTTTCAAAAGCTGTTGAGTTTCCCATTGAGAACAATCAATATCTTCCTGAAAAACTTGCGGTTAAACTAGAAGACCTCAAAGACAAAAAAAGATATATCCTGTGGATAGGTCATATGACTTTTTTTATAAGGATTGACGATAACTTTTATCTTTTAGATCCTATATTTTCCAAAAGAATTTTTATTCCAAAGAGATATGTAAATATCCCTGTATCTCTGGAAGAGCTTTTAGAGATTTCAAAAGATGGCCGGCTGAGGGTTCTTATCACTCACAATCACTATGATCATCTGGACAAGAAGAGCATTATGACTCTTCCTGAAGGAACTGAGATTATAGTGCCTCAAGGAGACGGGAAACTGGTAAGAAAATGGGGGAAATACAGGGTAGAGGAGATGGATTGGCGTGAATCAATTGACAACATCACTTTTGTAGAGGCACAGCATTGGAGCAAAAGAATCGGCAAGGGCAGAAATACATCTCTCTGGGGATCTTTTATAGTTGAAGATAAAAATATAACTTTATTTTTAGGGGGAGATTCAGGATGGTTTTCAGGATTCAAGGAGATAGGAAGAGAGTATGATATAGACTATGCCCTGGTTTCTGTAGGAGCCTATGAACCCAGATGGTTTATGAAGGAAAATCATCTCAATGTGTCAGAATCCATATCTGTCATGGAAGATCTAGGGGCAGAACTTATGATCCCGGGTCATTGGGGTACTTTTAAACTCGGAGATGAACCCCCGGGACTGCCTAAATATCAGTATGAAAAATTAAACAATAAAAAGGTAAGGCTCATGAAGGTAGGAGAGGTTTTTCCCCTGGAAAAAAAGTAAAGAAAGATGAAATAATTTTAGGAAATTTAGCTGAAAATATTTATAGATTTTTCTAATACAAAATATGCTATAATTTATTAAAAAATACAATGAATTTTTTATTTATTCATATAGAAATTAAAATAGCAGGAGGAGAAGATGGGATTGAAGATAAGAAATGGAAGGTTAGAAGATATAGAAGCTTGTTTTATCTTGGAAGGAAAAACATTTCCAGAGGAGGAAGCAGCCTGTAAAGAAAATATAGAAATAAGATTAAGAAAATTTGCAGAAGGATTTATAGTAGGAGAGTTAGATGGTGAGATAGCAGCCCATATAAACAGCGGTTCTACCAATCAGGAAGACATAACAGATGAAGAGTTTAAGGGTCTTATCGGCCATGAAGATGGGGGTAAAAATATAGTTATTTTTTCCGTAGCTGTGGATCCTATTCATCAAAAAAAAGGAATAGCCAAGATGATGATGAAAGAATTCATCGAGGTATCTAAGAAGATGAAAAAGGAGAAGATCCTCCTGCTCTGCAAGGAAAACCTTATGGGGATGTACGAGAGGATGGGATATAGAAAGATAGGGATTTCAGCTTCTACCCACGGCGGAGCTGTCTGGTATGAGATGGAGCAAATTTTATAAAAACAGCTAGTTGAAGTTGTTCAAAAACAAGAGGATATTAAATTTTTAATGTCCTCTTGTTTTTTGTCCTATGATATATTTCTAGAAAGACATAAGAATTTTTTTTTGCATCAACAGAAAATATTTTGATTCTCATTTTTTATATAGCTATACTTTTACTAGAAATATAAATTTTCTATTTTTATTTAAAACTTAATTAAAAATAACTTAAATTATTATTGACACAATCTATGAGTATGTTGTAAGATTAAACGAAATGAATTAATAAAATGCAAATTAGGAGGACCTATGAAATTTTACCAATGAAATTGACAATTAATTAAAACTTCCGGGAGAAGTTATAAGATCTACTGCAGATGGATAACATAAAGAAATTTAAATAGAAATAATATTTCCTTTTTTAGTTTTTAAAACTATTCTCATTCTTTTTTCCAACTTTAGATCAATTCTTAATATTTCAAATAATAAATTTTATAAAACAAATCCCAAAGGGATCCATATTTAATACCACTGATTACAGGGGGTCTTTTTTAGATGCAAATTTTTAAAAAAGAGATAAAAATTGATAAGCAGTGTTAAGTAAAAATATATATAGCTGATAAGGAATATCGTATCGATAATACTGAAGAAATCTTTTAAAACTTATATTTATTGATACTTAACCTCTAAAATAAAAGGAGGCTAGAAAATGAGAAAAATGTTAGACAGTTTAATAGTGAAACTATTGGTAGGTGTGTTTTTAGGAATTTTTATCGGGTTGTACGCAGGGGAAAAGGTAATTGTATTGATTGCCACGGTGAAGTATCTACTGGGACAAATAATATTTTTTGTTGTTCCAATTATCATACTTGGATTTATAACTCCAGCAATTGCAAGGCTTAAGTCAAATGCCAGTAAAATGCTGGGAACTATGATATTACTTGCATATATTTCATCTTTGGGAGCAGCAACTTTTTCAATGATTGCAGGCTATAGTTTAATACCAAATTTAAATATATCTGTGGTCAGCGAAAATTTGAGGACTATTCCAGAAATTTTATTTAAATTAAATATCCCGCCAATTATGTCGGTAATGTCAGCATTGGTTTTGGCAATTTTTGTCGGGCTTGCTACAGTTCGAACTGGTGCAGTATATGTAGAAAAAATTCTTTACGATTTAAATGATATAACTTTAGATATTGTAAATAAAATAATAATTCCAATACTCCCATTCTTCATCACAACAACATTTGCAACACTTGCTTATGAAGGAATAATTACAAAGCAGCTTCCGGTATTCTTAAAAGTTGTAGTTATTATATTGATAGGTCATTTTATCTGGCTTGCATTACTATATGGAATAGCTGGATTAATAAGCGGAAAAAATCCAATGAGAGTATTAAAAAAATATGGACCAGCTTATCTAACAGCTGTTGGAACAATGTCATCTGCTGCAGCTCTTCCAGTTGCATTAAAGTGTGCAAAGTCCAGTGATGCCTTAGATGACGAAATCGCAGAATTTGCAATTCCTCTGGGTTCAACAATTCACCTGTGCGGGTCGGTTTTAACAGAAGTTTTCTTTATTATGGTAGTATCAAAAATTCTTTATGGTTCTATGCCGCCCTTACCTACCATGATGCTATTTATAGTCCTTCTTGGAATTTTTGCTGTAGGTGCTCCAGGAGTTCCTGGTGGAACTGTAATGGCATCTATTGGAATAGTTTTATCTGTTTTAGGTTTTGACGATACAGGCGTAGCTCTTGTTTTGACGATTTTTGCAATACAAGATAGTTTTGGAACAGCTTGTAATGTTACAGGTGATGGAGCCTTAGCTCTTATTTTAAATGGAATATTTAAGAAAAAAGTAAGTAGGGAAATGGCATAGATCTAACTTATAACAAATCCCAGGGAAAAAGCTTTCAATTAAGAAAGTTCTTTTACCTGGGATTATAATTTATGCATAATTTGGGAAAGCCCCTTATTTAATACATAATTTTATTTTTACCGCTGTTTTTAGCCTTATAGAGCAGTACATCTGCTTTTTTAATAAGTTGCTCTATATCCA
>DAOUPY010000053.1 GCA_030625925.1 Fusobacteriaceae bacterium
ATCAATCTATTTCCATATTTTATAGCATCATTTAAATTATGAGTTATCATAAGGGTCGGGATCTCATGATCTTCCACTATTTTTTTCGTTTTTTCCATGATCAACTGAGATGTTTTAGGATCAAGAGCAGCAGTATGCTCATCTAAGAGTAATATTTTAGGTCTATTTAAAGTTGCCATAATAAGAGCCAGACACTGTCTCTGCCCACCAGATAACAACCCAACTTTTGTATCCAGTTGTTTTTCCAGCCCCAAACCTAATTGAGTCAGAGTATTTTTATAAAGTTCTTTCTTTTTTTTATTTAAACCTAGAGTAAGATTAAATCTTTTACCTTTATTATCTGCCATAGAAAGGTTTTCAAAGATTGTCATAGATGGTGCAGTTCCCAAGGCAGGGTTTTGATAGACCTTTGAGATAAAAGTATTTCTTTTATAGCTGGCTAAATCTGTAAAATCTCTATCTTCTATATAGAGGTTTCCGCCATCTGGAGTGATGTTTCCCATAATAATATTTAGAAGAGTAGATTTCCCTGCACCATTACTTCCAATGATAGACACGAAGTCTCTGTGATTTAATTGAAAATCCAAGCCCTTAAAAACTTTTTTTTTACTTCCCAATTCAGAATGAAATGATTTGTTTAAATTACTAATTTTGAGCATTTTGAAATACACCTCCTAATTTACCTTTTAATGTCAATTTTAAGTTTTTACTTTTAAAAGCCATAATTCCAACAGTAAGGATTGCAGTGATAAGTTTTATATCACTGGCATTAAATCCTACTTTAAGAGAACCCAGGATTATAAATCGGTATAAGATGGAACCGATAATTACAATAGTGGTGGCATTGAACATCTTTCCTTTTCTTAGGATGCTTTCTCCTATGATAATAGAAGCCAGTCCTGTAACGATAGTGCCTGTACCCATGGCAATATCTGAAAACCCTTGATATTGAGCTAAAATGCCGCCAGACAGAGCGACTAGTCCATTGGCTAACATGAGACCGATTATCTTTAATTTTTTCTCGTCTATCCCTAAAGATATAACCAGTGTTTCATTATCACCTAAAGCTCGAAGGGAAAATCCAAATTTTGTTTTGAGGAGGTAGTCTAAAGAAAACTTCGATAGAAACACAATAAATAATATGATTAAAAGATTAGGTCTATCAGAAAATATATTATCAACTCCAAATAACGGGATATTTGATCTCCCCATTATTCGAAGGTTGATGCTGTATAAACCTGTCATAACAATAATTCCGGCCAAGAGGTTTGTGATCTTAAATTTTATATGAATATATCCAGTTATAAATCCTGCTAGGCAGCCTCCTGCAAATGCAGCTCCTAGAGCCAAAATGGGATTGATACCCTTTATAATAAGGATAGCTGCGATAGAAGCACCCATCGGAAAAGACCCATCTACAGTAAGATCTGGAAAATCTAGTATTTTATAAGATATATATAACCCTAAAGCCATTATTGCAAAAATAAGTCCCTGCTCAATAGTTCCTATTAACATAATTTACTCCTTTAATTTATAATTTCAATATTTTTTAACTGGTCTTTATCCAATAAGATTCCGTATTTTTTCATCTGTTTTTCGTTGATAGTTAGTTCTGATTTTTTTAAATATTCTATGGGCAGGTCTTTAATTTCTTCTCCGTTTAGGTGTCTGATGACCATCTTTCCAGTTTGGTATCCTACCTGGTATTCTGATATTCCAGAGGAAGCCAATGCACCTGCTTTGGTAAAATCTTTAGTGGCTCCTATGACAGGGATCTCAGCTTTGTTGGCTCTATCTATGATAAGGCTGTAAGCAGAGGCGATATTGTTATCCTTGGCTGTGTAAATTACATCGACATCTTTCATAAAACTATCCATTGCAGAAGCTATTTCTGTGACATTGGTAACTCCTCTGGTGATAACTTTATATCCTGCTTTTTCAGCGGCTACAGTAAATTCCTCCACAAGATATGTGGAATTGGCTTCGCTGGTAGTATATATAGTTCCTATTGTTTTTGTCTCCGGAAGAAACTCTTGTATCAGCTTTACCTGTTCTTCTACCGGGGACATATCACTGACTCCTGTGACATTTTCACCGATTAATCCTGCCATTACAGGATTGGTCACAGCTGTAAAAAATAGAGGCTTTTTCGGTATTTTATTTAAGGCAGCTTGAGCACTAGGAGTGGTGATAGCTACGATAATGTCAGAATTTTCATTAAATTGAGCTGCGATAGTTTGAGCTGTGATAAAATCTCCCTGGGCATTTTGATAGTTGAATATGACCTTATCTTTGTATTTACTCTCTTTAAGAGCATCTTCTACACCATTTCTGATTAAATCCAGTGATGGATGTTCCACAATTTGAGTGATACCAATATTTATTTTCTCTGCGGCCTTATCTTTTTTCTTACCTTCTTCATTTTTTTCCTGACAGCCTGCTAAAACTGTGATTAGAATGATTCCTAAAATTAATTTTTTCATTTATTTACTCCCTTTTCATTTATTTTTATGATTTTTTAGATAATAAAAAAAGAGGTTAATCCATAAGATTAACCCCTTCTGTATAATAATTTTTTTATATCTAAAAAATAACAATATCTATTATTATTTTTTCTAAATATATTTTGAAATTATATATATAACTACAGCAACTATTGGTCAAAAACAGATCTACTTAATAATTCAGTATTAAATTTATTAGATTCGTTTTTGCACCACCAAGTAAGTCTTTTAGACATAATAGTCACCTCCATTTAATTTTTTTATTTGATCAATCATATAACGAATAATACACTGTTGTCAACACAATATTTAATTTTTTAAAAAATGTTAGAAAAAAATAGATAAAAGTGTATAATTATATTGAATATAATTATATAAATTTATAGGGTGGTAGAGATGGAAATAATAACTTGTCATATATATGCAGACTTAGATGCACTTTCTTCGATGGTTTTAATAAAGAAATTATACCCTAATGGAATATTGGTTTTCCCGGGGAATATTGGGAAAAGTGTAAAAGCTTTTGTAAACCTGTATCAAAATTTTTTACAAGTGAAAAAAACAAAAGATATCCCCATGGATAAGGTAAGTAAACTTATAGTTGTAGATACTTCAAAAAAAAATAGGATAGGACTGTTTGAACAATTACTGGATAGGGATGATGTAGAGGTCATAATCTATGACCATCATAAAATCAGTGAAAATGATATAAAAGGCGGAAAAATTATTAGGAAAAATTATGGGTCCAATACTACCAATATATTAGAAGTTTTATTGGATGCTGATCCAAACATTAAATTTAATGAGATAGAAGCTACCTTAGGTCTTATGGGGATCTATGAAGATACAGGAAGCTTTAGCTTTGCCAGCACTACCCCAA
Organism: Fusobacteriaceae bacterium; assembly: GCA_030625925.1. GTDB lineage: Bacteria > Fusobacteriota > Fusobacteriia > Fusobacteriales > Fusobacteriaceae > Psychrilyobacter. Next base: position 3,385 of record DAOUPY010000053.1, read on the forward strand.
AAGATTTAGAGATGGCATCTTATTTATTGCAAAAAAATGGAGACCTGTCCAAAGTCAATGAATATATTCAAAAAGGATTAGAAAAGGAGCAGTTGGAGATATTCATAGAGCTTATTGAAAACTCAGAATTTATAGATATCGATGGGGAGATAGCACAACTAACTTATTATAAAACCGATGATTTTATATTTGGCTTGGATGAGTTGATAAATAAGATACAGTATCTAGAAAAATCCAGCCTGTGCATTATTTTATGTGGAAATGATAAAAGAATCAATATAGTGGGAAGGTCTTCAAATAAAGTAAATGTAGCTGAAATTTTAAAGGATTACAAAGTAGGCGGACATGAATATGCTGTTTCAGGTGTAGTCAGAGATCAAAGTCTAGAAAAATTATACAAAGACATTAAAAAAAGTGTAGAAAAAGTGATTAAACCCAGCAAAAAATCAATAGACATAATGAATACCCCTGTTAAAACCATCTTAAAAGACACCAGAATTAAACTGGCCTATAAGATAATGTATAGGATGGGATATGGCGGCCTGCCCATTGTAGAAGATGGAAAAATTGTAGGGATAATTACCAGAAACAGTGTAGATAAGGCTCTCAATCATGGATTTTCAAATGCACCTGTAAGTGCTTATATGACATCTGAAGTAATTACAGGAGATGAAAATATCAGTGTTGAAGAACTGAAAGCTCTCATTGTGGAAAAAGGGATTGGGAGAGTTCCAATAGTTGATGGAGAGGGTAAGATACTAGGGATAGTAACGAGAACTGATATATTAAAATCTATCTATAGTAAAAATCCAATAAGGAAGGCAAAAAAATTAAAATTTGAGTCAGAGATAAAAAATGACATAGAAGAAGTAGTCCCAGTAGAACTCTTGAATCTGTTGAAAATAATAGAAGCAGTATCAAAAAAAAGAGACGAAAGAGTATTCTTGGTAGGAGGAATAGTAAGGGATCTTATCTTGGGAATAAATAACAAAGACATTGATATAGTAGTAGAGGGAGATGGGATAAAATTTGCACTAGAATTAAAAGATATGCTGGGGGCAAAAAAAGTAAGGATACACGAAAAATTTAAAACAGCAGTGGTAGTAGTTCATGATGATCTGAAATTAGATATAGCCAGCTCAAGGCTGGAGTACTACGAATACCCTACCTCCCTTCCAGTGGTGGAATATGGTAATATTAGAGATGATATGTATAGGAGGGATTTTAGTATAAATGCCATGGCTTTGGAGATTGATAGTTATAACTTTGGTAAACTTATTGATTTTTATGGTGGGTATGATGATCTTGTCAATAAAAAAATAAGAACCTTACATAATCTGAGCTTTATAGAGGATCCTACCAGGATAATAAGGGCATTTAGGTTTGCAGCCAGATATGGATTTGAACTGGAAAAAGATACAGAAATATTTTTAAAAAATGCAATAGCCGATGGATTTTTGAAAAAAATATCCTGGCCTCGGGTTAAACAGGAGTTAGAAATTCTATTTTCTGATAAAAATTTGACTAGGGGGATGGAATTTTTAAATAAATATAAGGTATTCAATGAAATTAACCCTAATATTAAATATGACTTGGAGATGAAAGAAAATATAGAAAGGTTAGAAACCCTAGGGGAACTTTTAAGTTTTGTTAAAATCCATAAATGGTTACTGGTATTTTTAATAATCCTTGAAAATTTAGAGAAAAAAGAGCTGGATCTTGTATTTAAAAAATTTAATTTTTCAAATAAATTTATAGAAAAGTATGACTATGGGATATTGATAAGAGAGAAAATATTGGAACAGTTAGAATCAGCGGATAAAAACTCGGATATATACAAGGCATTAAATAATATATCCATGGAAATAATAATTCTGATCTATATTCAAAATAGGAAAGAAACGATAAAACTAAGAATAGAGAACTATATCTATAAATTATCTAAAATAAAACCCCTTGTGAGAGGGGAGGATCTCCTGAAAGATGGCCAGTTGCCGGGAATAGAGTTTAAGGAGAAACTAAATACTTATTTTATGAGACAGCTGGATATGGAAGATCCATCGAAGGAAAAAATATTAAAAGTACAGGGGGGAAGATGAAAATAAAATTTTTATACATATTAGTGATATACAATATTTTTGTTATTACTCTCAAATCAGAGGAACCATCTCCGAAAGATCATCCCGTGGAGATTTCTGCTATCGATTCAAAAATACAATTGAAAAGATCTCAAATTATAGGATTGGAAAAATTAAAAGAAGCAATTTTAAAGAAAAAAAAATCTGGCGAAAGGATAAAAGTAGGAGTTGCCCTAAGCGGAGGGGGAACCAAAGGATTTGCTCATATAGGAGTTTTAAGAGTTTTAGAGGAAAATAATATTCCTATAGACTATATCAGTGGAACCAGTATGGGAGGAATTGTAGCCAGCCTGTATGCTGTGGGATATAATCCGGATGAGATAGAAGTTGTTGTTAAAACCATGGATTGGAGATACAGGTTATCTAATGATCCCATGAGAATCGACATTCCATTGGAGGAAAAATTTAAATCTGAAAAGTATTTTGCTTCGGTAACTTATGATGAAAAATTAAATTTTAGTCTTCCAAAGGGAGTTTTAACAGGGGAAAAATCGTATTTAAAATTAAAAGAGTTATTTTGGGATGTTAAAGATGTTAAAACTTTCGATGAATTCAACCCAGTTTTACGAATAATAGCTACAGATTTTAATACAGGAAAAGCTAAAAGTTTTGACCGTGGGGATTTAGCCCTTATTGTCAGTGCCAGTATGGCAATTCCCACTATATATGATCCTGTAAAAATAGAAGACAAAATATATATAGATGGGATGGTTTCCAGGAATTTACCTGTAGAAGATCTTTTCCAGGCAGGAGCAGACATTGTCATTGCCAGTGATGTAGGAGCACCTCAAATAGATAAATTAACCTATAATTTGCTGACTGTAGTAGGTAAGATCTCTACCTATAGAGGTATAGAATCCACAGAAAAACAAAGGGAACTGGCAACTATAATCATAGATCCTGATGTGAAGTTAGATGATGCTACAAATTTTGATAATTTTGATAATTTAATCTATGAGGGGGAATTGGCAACTAAAGAAAAATTGCAGCAATTAGAAAAATATAAAGATCCAAACATAGAGAAAGAAAGCCGGAGAAAGAGAGTTTTAGAGGATGTTTATATAGATAAGATCCAAATTACTGATTCTAAATTTTTAGGAGAAAAAATGAAAAAAGACATAGTAGAAGATCATCTGGATAAAAAAATCCCAGGGAAGGTAAGTTATCGGGACTTGGAGAACTTAATGATGAAACTTTATGCTATGCCATATATAGAAAAGGCCTACTATACAATTGATGGATCTACTCTAAAGATAGATGTAGACGAAAATGAATTGAATTTTATAAGGGTTGGGGCAAATTATAACTCCGATATAGGAGCAAAATTAGCTGTAGGAACAGACCTTGCAAAACTAGGGAAGATAGGGAGGGTAACATCTTTAGAATTTGAGCTGGGGGAATATAAAAGTGCTGAATTTAGTAATTTTTGGTATTATGGTGAAAAAAATAAAATAGGAATAAACTTGACCTTAGGATATGAGGAATCACCATTATATATCTATGATGAGAGAAGGTTAGAGGCCGAATCTACAGAAGAGCATAAATTTATTGATCTGAGTTTGACAACTAAACTATTCAGGCAATTTGATTTTTCTGCTGGTTTAAAATATATTAATACTGAAAATGAATTTGATGTAGGATCCGACAAATATAAAGATATTCTAAATCAAAAATATGGATACCAAGAGATGTATTTGAAATTGGTGCTGGATAGGAAAAATAGCTCAATCTATCCTACCAAGGGGAGTTATTTAGAGGCTAGACATGAGGTAGGTGGAGTAGGTACTGATGACGTCGAATATTATAGTGAATTAGGAGTAATACAAGGTTATATGGCGGTAACTCCTAAACTTTCATTCAATGCATCTTTAAGTGGAGGAGTAGTCAGTGGTGAGCACATACCCCTGGGAAGTCATTTTAAAATTGGTGGAATAAATAATGATTTGGACAATAATTATATTTCATTTTATGGTTATAATATGATGAGAAAGTTAGTTTCTGAATTTATGATAGGGCAGATAGGAGCCCAATATATGATCTATCCCAATATATATATTGTGGCTAAAGCTAATGTGTTGACTTATACAGGTATAAAGGATAACGGTTCTATAAAAGATAACGGCAACTTGATATTTGAAGATTTTGAACAGGGATATGGTATAACCTTAGGGTATAAATCTATTTTTGGGCCATTGGAACTCTCAGTAACAAACGATGCAGATTCTCCTAAAAGTGCAATAATATCTGTTAATATGGGATATGCATTTTAAGGAAAATTCTTAAATTTACTATCTTCTTTCAAGGTTTTTTATGGTGAAGATAGATTCGGACAGATCGGGATTTAATTTTATTTTCGTCAAAATTAATTCAGTATAAGAATTTTTTTTGAGTTTATCATCGATACGGAATATAGTGATATAGTATCTGTCTCCAATTTTTTTGATTTCATCTACTATATATTCTTTAAGTAATTTTCCAGACTTAGCATACATCTCACCCTTATCTATGGTAAGGGTGTTTTTATTTATCCAAAGAATCTGTCTATAGTACTTAGCCTCTTCCCCATCTTTCCTGATTAAGTTTACAGTATATTGT
>DAOUPY010000011.1 GCA_030625925.1 Fusobacteriaceae bacterium
AGTTATGCTGAATCTTATATAAATTCGAAAAAAAGCTTAGGTAGAAAAAGGATAGAATACGAACTTCATCTAAAAGGAATAGACTCCTCCACTATAGATAGTATCTATGGTGGGGAGGAAGTGGATGAAAAAACGATGATATCGGACTTACTCCATAAGGTGAAGAATAAAGAAAAAGAGAAACAGGTTGCCTATTTTATGAGAAGAGGTTTTAAATTAGGGGATATATTGGATGTGTTGAAAGGATTAGACTAAAGAGTCTAATCCTTTTTTTAGCATAACAGTTTTTTTAAAAAATCGTAAAATAGTTTGATATTATCCCAATTTAAAGCTATAAATGTTGATCCTCGTAATGTTGTTGCAATGATAAAATTCTTCATATTGTACCTCCGTATAAATTTTTAATTTCTTCTAATCAAGAAAGCGCTTCGTTGCACTCTTGGTGGCTCTCGAAAACATTTAAATAGGATGAAATTGAAAAAAAAAATTTAAAATATTAGATAGTTTAAATCTCCCCCAAACCTATTATTGAAGCCCCAAGCCTTATGTGGCCTTGTCATAAATACTTAACAGATAAAAAAAAGACATTAAATTAATAATGTCTAAGAATATGAAATGATCGGAGGTGCTGTGCACCGCCTGTGATGAAATTAGCGATAGGGATAATTTAGCTTTAAAGAAAAAACGAATGAAATGAATGGAACGCACAGTGGGAACACTAAAACATAAATGCTGATATATAAAATACTGGATGGATTGCAATATTAAAGTTATAAGGTTTTTTGATTATGGAGTAATTATTTTTATCAGTTTTTGAATTTTGTTACTTTCCCACATCTTAATTTTTTCTAAATAGAAATAAATGAAGTGATCGTAGATCGTAGAGTCCAAAGTTTCCGCCTTTGATACGGGATACTTTTTCTCTATAGCAAGAAAAAGTATCCAAAAAGTGCCAGAAGTTTATAAGTTGTCTTAGTGGAGTGAGTCACGATTGTTGTTGTAGGAAAAATATAGCTGAAGAAAAACGACTATAAACTTCGACTGAAAGTCAAAAGAAAAGTCAGAACCTAGTCGGCGTCAAAGATAGAAGATTCTAACCAAGAAAAGGATTTAGTTGTGTTAAAGGTTTTGTTCGTGATCATTCGTGTAATTCGTGACAAAAGTTTATAGGTTTTAAATCTGTGAGAATCTGCGACGAAGAGAGATGTTCTTACTTCGGTTCCCCTTTGTCACATTCAAAATTTATTTTAGATGCAATCAATTTTGGTATTCGTGAATCGGGGAAACATAAAAAGGAAGAGTTCTACAAAAACATACTATATATATGAAAGTATATGAGGTATAAAAAAGCGTTAAATGCAGTTTCTTGAAATTTAGTATCATTAAAATAAAGATGCTAAAAACAAAAACTTTTAAACCGGACATTTGTCCTGTATCTTTCTCCATGATTTTGATAAACTAACTAAGTATTTAAGAAGCGGAGAGCTGAAAAAACTTGGCGATCCCCACAGTCACAAAAAAGGTTTATAACACAAAAAACATTTTGCATTTTTTAGAAAGTGTGATATAATATTTGGGTTGTGAAAGATAGTTGACCTTAAAACTATAAAACATTACAAGACGGGAGGTGCAATATACAAATGGCATCAAAGTTAAGAATCTATTTAAACGCTTATGATCATAAATTATTAGATCAATCAGCAGCAAAAATCGCAGACGTTGCTAAAAAATCTGGAGCGGAAATCGCTGGGCCAATGCCTTTACCAACAAAGATTAAGAAGCACACTGTATTAAGATCAGTTCACGTTAACAAATCTTCTAGAGAGCAATTCGAAATGAGAGTTCACAGAAGAATGGTTGAGATTAAAGACGCTACTCAAAAGACTATTTCATCTTTAACTGCAGTTAACTTACCAGCTGGTGTAGGTATTGAAATCAAACAAGTTTAATTACTAATGGTTTCGTTTTGTTAGGTAATTTAAAAATCACATTTTAGATTGCTTTACAGAATAATACACGTTGGCAGCAATAAGCTGTTTTCTGTAAAAAGAAAACATAGGAACCACGAGGCGAAGTTGCTAACCAATATATTATTTGATGGAGGTAAACACAATATGTCAGGAATTTTAGGTAAAAAAATCGGAATGACTCAAATTTTCGAGAATGGAAAAGCTATTCCAGTAACTGTAATCGAAGCAGGTCCTAACTATGTTTTACAAAAGAAAACTGTAGAAAAAGAAGGGTACTCAGCTATTCAATTAGGTTTCGGGGAAAAGAAAGAGAAGAACACTACTAAGCCACTTATGGGAATCTTCAACAAAGCTGGAGTTAAATCTCAAAGATTTGTTAAAGAACTTAAAGTAGACTCAGTAGAAGGTTATGAATTAGGACAAGAGTTAAAAGTAGACGTTTTAGAAGGTACTAACTTCGTAGACATCACAGGTACTTCAAAAGGTAAAGGTACTGCCGGTGTAATGAAGAGACATAACTTCAGCGGAAACAGAGCAACTCATGGTGTTTCAAGAAATCATAGACTTGGAGGATCAATTGGACAATCTTCAAACCCTTCTAAAGTATTCAAAGGTATGAAAATGATGGGAAGATATGGTAATGCACAAGTAACTGTTCAAAACTTAGAATTAGTAAAAGTTGATATTGAAAACAACTTATTATTAGTAAAAGGTGCGGTTCCAGGACCAAAGAACGGATACATCGTAATTAAGCCAGCTATCAAAAAATAATTTAGAAGGAATAAGAGAGGAGGACGACAATGTCAGTTTTAAATATATATGATGTTACAGGTGCTCAAACTGGTACTGTAGAAGTTAAAGATACAGTATTCGCTATTGAGCCTAATAAGACAGTTTTACACGAAGTGTTAACTGCTGAATTAGCTGCTGCAAGACAAGGGACTGCATCAACTAAGACAAGAGGAATGGTGAGAGGTGGAGGAAGAAAGCCTTTCAGACAAAAGGGAACAGGTAGAGCTAGACAAGGTACTATCAGAGCCCCTCATATGGTAGGTGGAGGAGTTACATTCGGTCCGTCACCAAGATCATTTGAAAAGAAAGTAAATAAGAAAGTAAGAAGCTTAGCTTTAAAATCAGCTTTATCAGCTAAAGTAGCTAACGGAGATATCTTAGTATTAGATGCAACATTTGATGCACCTAGAACAAAGACAATCGTTGCGTTAACAACTGCTTTAAAAGCTACTAATAAGCAATTATTCGTAGTAAATGATTTAGCAAACAAAGAAGACTTCAACTTATATTTATCAGCTAGAAACCTAGAAAATGCAGTTGTATTACAACCAAATGAATTAGGTGTATACTGGTTATTAAAGCAAAACCAAGTAATCATTACTAAGGATGCTTTAACAACACTTGAGGAGGTGCTAGGATAATGACTGCTTACGATATCATCAAAAAGCCTATCATCACTGAAAAATCTGAAATTTTAAGAAGAGAATTCAATAAATTCACTTTTGAAGTAAATAAGAAGGCTAACAAAATTGAAATAAGAAAAGCTATCGAAACTATCTTTAATGTAAAGGTAACAGATGTAGCTACATCTAACATCAAATCAGTTTCAGCTAGACATGGACAAAAGTTGTACATGACTCAAGCGAAGAAAAAAGCTGTTGTAACATTAGCTGCAGGAAATGCAATAACTTACTTCGAAACAGTTTAATTGAACAAAATTTTAAAAATATAAGATATTTATAGGTCAATGGAGGTTAATAGAAATGGCAATCAGAAAGATGAAAGCTATGACTAACGGTACGAGACATATGTCTTACCTAGTTAGTGAAGAATTAGATAAAAATGTTAGACCTGAAAAATCTTTGACTGTACCTTTAAATTCAGCGTACGGTAGAGATAACTATGGTCACAGAACAGGTAGAAACAGACAAAAAGGTCATAAGAGAATGTATAGAATAATTGATTTCAAAAGAAATAAATTAGACATACCTGCAAAGGTAGCATCTATTCAATATGATCCAAACAGAACAGCAAACATCGCTTTATTACATTATGTAGATGGAGAAAAGAGATATATCTTAGCTCCTAAAGGATTAGTAGCTGGAGACGTTGTAATGGCAGGAGCTACCGCAGAAATCAAGCCAGGAAACGCACTTAAGTTAAAGGATATGCCAGTAGGAACGCAAATCCATAACGTTGAATTACAAATTGCTAAAGGTGGACAATTAGTAAGATCTGCAGGAACTTCAGCTAGACTAGTTGCTAAAGAAGGAACTTACTGTCATATCGAATTACCTTCTGGAGAATTAAGATTAATTCATAAAGAATGTATGGCAACTATTGGTGAGATCGGAAACGCTGAACATCAATTAGTTTCAATCGGTAAAGCAGGTAGAAACAGAAACATGGGAAGAAGACCACATACAAGAGGATCAGCAATGAATCCTTGTGATCATCCACATGGTGGAGGAGAAGGTAGATCACCTATCGGTAGAAAATCTCCTGTTACTCCTTGGGGTAAACCAACTTTAGGTAAGAAAACTAGAGGAAAGAAAGCATCTGATAAGTTCATCGTAAGAAGAAAGAAGAAAAAGTAATTTGAGAGGAGGCACTGACTAATGGCAAGATCATTAAAAAAAGGACCTTTTTGTGATCATCACTTAATGAAGAAAGTTGAAGCGGCAATAGCAGCGGATAACATGAAAGCGGTAATCAAAACTTGGTCAAGAAGATCAACTATATTTCCTAGCTTCATTGGATTAACATTTGGAGTCTATAACGGTAAAAAGCATGTACCGGTTCACGTAACTGAGTATATGGTTGGACATAAGTTAGGAGAATTTTCACCTACTAGAACTTATTACGGTCATGGTGTAGATAAAAAGAAAAAGAAAAAATAATGTATCAATTAGGATATGATAAGGGAGGTTATACTAGTGGAAGCTAGAGCAATAACTAGATATGTGAGATTATCTCCAAGAAAAGCAAGATTAGTAGCAGACTTAATAAGAGGAAAATCAGCGTTAGAAGCGTTAGACATCCTTGAGTTCGCAAACAAGAAATCAGCAGTAATAATAAAGAAAACTTTATCATCAGCTATCGCTAACGCAACTAACAACCATGAAATGGATGAAGAAAAATTAGTTGTTTCTACAATAATGATCAATGAAGGACCAGTATTGAAGAGAATTAAGCCAAGAGCAATGGGTAAGGCAGACATAATCAGAAAACCTACAGCACACATCGTTGTAGCAGTATCGGAGAAGTAAATCAGGGAGGTAAGACTGTGGGACAAAAAGTAGATCCTAGAGGACTAAGACTTGGAATTACAAGAACTTGGGAATCAGCTTGGTATGCTGGAAAAAAAGAGTATGCAAATTACTTACACGAAGATATGGAAATCAGATCTTTCGTAAAGAAAGCTTACTACCATGCAGGAATTTCTAAAGTTAAAATAGAAAGAACTTCACCTTCACAGGTTGTAGTTTTAATATTCACAGCTAAAGCTGGAATTGTAATTGGAAGAAAAGGTTCTGAAATTGAATCATTAAAGACAAAGTTAGTTAAGATGACTGGTAAAAAAGTTATCATTAAAGTGCAAGAAGTTAGAAACTTCAACAAAGACGCAACTTTAGTAGCAGAGGGAATCGCAACTTCAATTGAGAAGAGGGTTGCTTATAAAAGAGCAATGAACCAAGCTATAATGAGAGCTGAAAAAGCTGGAGCAAAAGGAATCAAAGTAATGATTTCAGGAAGACTTAATGGAGCAGAAATCGCTAGAGCAGAGTGGAATGTAGCAGGAAAAGTACCTTTACATACTTTAAGAGCTGACATCGATTATGCAACAGCAACTGCTAGAACTACATATGGAGCTTTAGGAATCAAAGTATGGATTTTTAATGGTGAAGTGCTTCCAACTAAAAAGGAAGGAGGGGTTAAGTAATTATGTTAATGCCTAAAAGAACAAAACATAGAAAAAGTTTCAGAGGAAGAATGAAAGGAACTGCTTCAAGAGGAAATACTGTAGCATTCGGAGATTTCGGTTTACAAGCTTTAGAGCCTAAATGGATCACGAATAGACAAATTGAATCTTGTAGAGTAGCAATGAACAGAACTTTCAAAAGAGAAGGAACTGTATTTATTAGAATATTTCCTGACAAGCCTATCACAGCAAGACCTGCTGGAGTTAGAATGGGAAAAGGTAAAGGTAACGTAGAAGGTTATGTTGCAGTAGTAAAACCAGGAAGAATCATGTTTGAGGTTTCTGGAGTAACTGAAGAGCTTGCATTAGCAGCTTTAAGAAAAGCTACAATGAAATTACCAATCGCTTGTAAAATTGTAAAAAAAGATGGTGGTGAGAAATAATGGAAGCTAAAGAAATCAGAGGAATTGCTACTGAGGAATTAGTAGTGAAAGCAAAAGAATTAAAAGAAGAATTATTTAACTTAAAGTTTCAACTTTCATTAGGTCAATTAGCGAACACTGCTAAGATAAGAGAAGTTAGAAGAAACATCGCTAGAATCAAAACTATTTTAAATGAGAGAACAGCTTAATAAAGTTAAGTAACTCATTGTACAACGAGGAGGTAGGGTTCTTGAGAAACGAAAGAAAAGTTAGAGAAGGAATCGTTGTTTCGGACAAGATGGATAAAACTATCGTTGTTATGGAAGAAACTACGAAATTACACTCTTTATATAAAAAAAGAATGAAAAGAACTAACAAATTTAAGGCTCATGACGAAAACAACATCGCTAAAACTGGCGATAGAGTAAGAATCATGGAAACTAAGCCATTATCTAAAGATAAGAGATGGAGATTAGTTGAAGTAATAGTAAAAGCTAAGTAATCTTAATTAGTTAGAGATTGAGAGGAGGGTACAACATGGTACAACAACAAACTGTCCTTAATGTTGCTGATAACTCAGGTGCTAAGAAAATAATGGTAATCAGAGTTTTAGGTGGATCTGTAAGAAGATTCGGAACTATCGGTGACATAGTTGTAGCTTCAGTTAAAGAAGCGAATCCTGGCGGAAACGTTAAAAAGGGAGACGTAATCAGAGCTGTAGTAGTTAGAACTAAAAAGGAAATAAGAAGACAAGACGGATCATATATCAAATTTGATGACAACGCAGCAGTTGTAATCAATGACAAAAAAGAGCCAAGAGGAACAAGAATATTTGGACCTGTTGCTAGAGAATTAAGAGCAAAAGACTTTATGAGAATAGTTTCTTTAGCTCCTGAAGTATTATAAGGAAGGAGGCTTAAATCATGGCTAAACCTAAAATCAAATTCGTGCCTACAAAAATGCACGTTAGAACTGGAGATACAGTAATGGTAATCTCTGGGTCAGATAAAGGTAAAACTGGAAAAATCACTAAAGTATTTACTAAAAAAGGTAAAGTTTTAGTTGAAGGAATCAATGTTGTTACTAAGCATTTAAAACCTAACCAAACAAATCCACAAGGTGGAGTTGTAACTATGGAAGCGCCAATATTTTCTTCAAAGGTAATGATCTTTGATGCAAAAACTGGAAAGCCAACTAGAATTGGATCTAAGGTAGTAGATGGTAAAAAAGTAAGATACTCTAAAGTTTCTGGAGAAACTTTATAAGAAAGGAGGGTAACTAGTGGCTAAATATGTTTCTAGATGTCATACAAAGTATACAAATGAAATGACTCCTGCTCTTATGAAAGAGTTAGGATTAACAAATATAATGGAATGTCCAAGATTAAACAAAATTGTTTTAAACATGGGTGTTGGAGAAGCGACTCAAAACTCTAAATTAATGGATGCTGCAGCAGCAGACTTAGCAATTATTTCTGGTCAAAAGCCAATCGTAATTACAGCTAAGATGTCTGAAGCTGGATTCAAATTAAGAGAAGGTCAAGCAATCGGAACAAAAGTGACTCTTAGAGGAGAAGCTATGTACGATTTTATGGATAGATTAGTAACTGTAATCTTACCAAGAGTAAGAGACTTCGATGGAGTTTCTGCAAAAGCATTCGACGGTAGAGGTAACTATTCTCTTGGAATGAGAGATCAATTAGTATTCCCTGAAATCGAATTCGATAAAGTAGATAAATTATTCGGAATGTCAATATCAATAGTTTCATCAGCACAAACTGATGAGCAAGGAAGAGCATTACTAAAAGCATTTGGTATGCCTTTTAAAAAGTAGTAGGAGGAGGACGAGCACATGGCTAAAAAGTCAATGATCGCAAGAGACGTTAAAAGAGCTAAACTAGTTGATAAATTTGCTGCAAAAAGAGCAGACTTAAAAGCTAGAATACAAGCTGGAGACGTAGAAGCTGTTGATGAATTAAACAAGCTTCCTAAGAATGCCTCTCCAGTAAGAAAAAGAAATAGATGTCAAATAGACGGAAGACCTAGAGGATATATGAGAGAATTTGGAATCTCTAGAATTAAGTTTAGACAATTAGCTGGAGCAGGATTAATACCAGGTGTAACTAAATCATCTTGGTAATAACATCCATTCGATCGTAACATCATATAAGAAACTAGGAAGGAGGATTTGTAGATATGTTTTTAACTGATCCAATCGCAGATATGTTAACAAGAGTTAGAAATGCTAATTCAGTAATGCACGATAAAGTAGATATCCCACATTCAAAAATGAAGGTAGCTTTAGCTGCTGTATTAAAAGAAGAAGGGTATATCTCTAACTATAAAGTAATCACTGATGGAAACAAGAAGAACATCAGAGTATATTTAAAGTATGTAGGAAAAGAAAAAGTAATCAAAGGAATCAAAAGAATATCTAAGCCAGGAAGAAGAGTTTTCTCTTCTGCTGAAGATATGCCAAGAGTATTATCTGGATTAGGAATTGCTGTAGTTTCAACGTCTAACGGACTTGTAACTGACAGAATTGCTAGAAAGACTAATATTGGTGGCGAAGTACTTTGTTACGTTTGGTAAGAAATAACTAGGAGGTGCATTTTAAATGTCAAGAATCGGTAATAAAACCCTAGTTATCCCTGCTGGTGTAGAGGTTGCTATCAATGAAAATGTAGTAACTGTAAAAGGACCTAAAGGAACTTTAACTAGAGAAATCTTTAACGGATTAACTGTTAAAATTGAAAATAATGAATTAACTGTAACAAGAGACGGAGACACTCCAACTGAGAGAGCTATGCACGGAACTGCAACAGCTAATATCAACAACATGTTTGTTGGTGTAACTCAAGGATTCAGAAAAACATTAAACTTAGTAGGTGTTGGATATAGAGCCAAAGCTGCTGGGAAAGGATTAGAAATCGCATTAGGTTTCTCTCATCCAGTGTTAATTTCTGAAGTTGAAGGAATTCAATTTACAGTTGAAAAAGGTAATACTACAATCCATATTGATGGAATATCAAAGGAAGTAGTTGGACAAGTAGCAGCAGAAATCAGAGCAAACAGAAAACCTGAACCTTATAAAGGAAAAGGAGTTAAGTACTCGGATGAAGTTGTAAGAAGAAAAGAAGGTAAGAAAGCGTAATTTACCTTAACTAATAAGGAGGTAAGCAGTTGTTTAAAAAAGTTAATAGAAAAGCTTTAAGAAGAAGAAAACAATTGTCTATTAGAAACAAAATCTCTGGTACTGTTGAAAGACCAAGATTAAATGTTTTTAGATCAAACAATAACATATTCGCTCAATTAATTGACGATGTAAATGGTGTAACATTAGTTGCAACTTCAACTATATCTAACGATGTAAAAGCTGAAGTTAAGCACGGTGGAAACATAGAGGCAGCAAAGTTAGTAGGTAAGAAAATTGCTGAGCTAGCTGTAGCAAAAGGGTTAGAAACTGTAGTATTCGATAGAAGTGGTTATGTATACACTGGTAGAGTTGCTGCACTAGCTGATGCTGCTAGAGAAGCTGGATTAAAATTCTAGTAGAGAGGAGGATATATTTTGTCTAAGTTTAAAAGAGAAGAAAAAGAATTTAAAGAAAAAATATTAAAAATCTCTAGAGTTTCTAAAACTACAAAAGGTGGAAGATCAATATCTTTCTCAGTTTTAGCAGCAATAGGTGATGAAAAAGGTAGAGTAGGATTAGGATTAGGAAAAGCCAATGGTGTTCCTGACGCTATCAAAAAAGCTATATCTACTGCTAAAAAGAACATGGTAACTATCTCTTTAAGAGGTACTACTATTCCTCACCAACAAGATGGTGTGTTCTTAAGTACTAAGGTGTGGATGAAGCCTGCATCTGAAGGTACTGGAGTAATTGCTGGATCATCAGCAAGAGAAATCTTAGAATTAGTTGGAGTTACAGATATCTTAACGAAGATCAGAGGATCTAAGAACAAGATAAACGTTGCAAGAGCTACTATCGAAGGATTAAAAACTCTTAGATCAGCTGAATCAGTTGCAAAATTAAGAGGTAAAGAAGTTAAAGAAATATTAAACTAAGGAGGTAGCAAAGACATGGCAAAATTATTAGTTAGACTTGTTAAGAGTCCAATTGGAAGAAAACCAAGACATATTGCTACATTACAATCTTTAGGTTTAAAAAAAATAGATGATGTAGTAGAACACAACGATACAGCAGATATCAAAGGTAAATTACACCAAATTGGATATATGCTTAACGTTGAGGAGGTAAAATAATGAAATTAAATGAATTAAAGCCTTCAGTTCCTAGAAAAGATAGAAAAAGAGTCGGAAGAGGTATGTCTTCTGGTACTGGTAAAACATCTGGAAAAGGACATAATGGACAAAAATCAAGATCTGGTTCTGGATCAAGCTTAAGAGCTGGATTCGAAGGTGGACAAATGCCTTTAATCAGAAGAATTCCTAAGAGAGGATTCTCAAACTTTAGATTCAAGAAAGATTTCGCAATCATTGACTTAGACATCTTAAACTTATTTGAGGCAGGAACAGAAGTTTCTCCAATCATGTTAGTTGAAGCTGGAATAATCAAGAATGTTAAATCTGGAATCAAGTTATTAGGAAGCGGAACTTTAGACAAGAACATATCAGTTGTTGTTAACAAAGTATCTGCATCAGCACAAGCAGCTGTAGAAGCTAATGGTGGAACTGTTACAGTTCACATTGTTAAGACTTTTAAAGATGTAGCTGGAAACAGAGATAAGCAAGCAAAGAAAGCAGCTAACGCAGCTAACTAAGCTAAATTATTTTAAATGAGAGGTCTGCAATTTTGCAGACCTTTTGTAATATACAACTAATAATAATTAGATGATTTAGAATATATTAAAAAGAAAAAAAATGTGCTATACTTATAGTATCCGTATTTTTAGGGAAATATGTATATACTATACACAATTATATTGTGCAACAAGGGGTGGACAAATGTCGTTATATGATCAATTTAATGCTAAAGTCGAGGCTGTAATGAATACGCCTGAACTTAAAAAAAGAATAATTTATACGTTATTGATGTTTTTAGTAGCTAGGATAGGAACACTGATTCCAGTTCCAGGAGTAGACCTAGAGAGATTAGCTTCTATGGTAAACAATAACAGTGTTTTAGGGTTTATAAACATGTTTTCAGGAGGAGCTTTCCAAAGGGTATCTATTTTTGCACTAGGAGTAATGCCATATATCAATGCTTCAATCGTAATGAGTTTATTAGCGGTTATCATACCAAAATTAGATGAAATTCAAAAAGAAGGGGAATCTGGAAGAAGTAAGATGACTCAATGGACTAGATATTTAACAATAGTAATTGGTTTTATACAAGCTTTTGGTGTGACTATGTGGTTACAATCTATGGGACTTGTTATGACACCTGGATTTATGTTTGTGATGACAACTGTAATTACAGTAACAGCTGGTACTGTATTCCTTATGTGGGTAGGAGAGCAAATTTCAATTAAAGGAATAGGTAATGGTATTTCACTTATTATCTTCTTAAATGTAATTGCTAGAATGCCTTCAGGAGCTATTCAGACGATACAAACAATGCAGGGAAATAAATTTTTAATACCTGTTTTAATAGTTGTAGGAGCGTCAGCACTATTAACTGTAGGAGGAATAGTAGTATTCCAATTGGCACAGAGAAGAATCCCTATCCACTATGTAGGAAGAGGATTCCAAGGTAAAGGAAATGCTGCAAACAGTAGTTTCTTACCTGTAAAATTAAATTCAGCAGGAGTAATGCCGGTAATCTTTGCATCTGTAATAATGATGATACCATCGTTATTAGTAAATACATTGCCTTCAACTATGCCGTATTACGCTCTGATCAATAGAATGCTGGGAAGAAATCATCCTGTATATTTAATTCTATATGCGCTATTAGTAATATTCTTCTCATTCTTCTACACAGCTATGATGTTTGATCCGGAAAAAATTGCGGATAACTTGAAGCAGGGTGGAGGAACAATTCCTGGAATCAGGCCTGGAAATGAGACTGTAGAATATTTAGAAAAAGTAATAACTAGAATTACTTGGGGTGGAGCTGTATTTTTAGCTGCCATCGCAGTATTACCTGCCTTTATATTTACAGCAGCAGGGCTGCCTGTATTCTTTGGTGGAACAGGTATAATCATCGTTGTAGGGGTAGCATTAGACACTGTACAACAAATCAATGCTCATTTAGTAATGAAAGAGTATAAAGGATTTATATAAGACTAAAAAGGTTCTAAGATGAAAATCTTAGAACCTTTTTTTAATTTTGTAAAAGAATTATATTGTTATGAATTGCTATGAACTTATTATTTGAAGTGATGATTTAAAATAAAGAAAAAACATAAAGAAAAAACATAAAGAAAAAACATAAAGATGAGAACTAAGGTCAAAAGCATGGATATTAATAATAAGTCCAAAGACCCTCATCCTGCTAAGGGATTCTACGAGCATTAAAATTAAATGTAGACCCTTGTAGGGAGTAACAAAGCAAGAATAAAAGTAGTGCTTCTTTCTCCCTGTGGAGGGAGAGAGAAAGAGAGAGGGTAAAAAGGTTCTAAGGGTTCCACCCTTAACTGGGTTACCTTTTTTCTTGAAAGAAAAGCTAATGGAAAAATTCAAGAAGGTTTATAAATTGTCTTTGTGAGTAAATCACAATCGTCATTGTAGGAACAGTACTGCTGAAGCTTAACGACTATAGACTTCGGTTAAAATCTAAGGAAATCTGTATAATCTGCGACAAAGAAAAGTTCTAAAGTTTGACCCTCATTAGCTTTACTTTGTTACTCCCTACGAGGGAGCAACCTAAGAGGATGAGGGTCATATATAGTTCTTCCTCTCTGACATTTAGAAATCACTTTTTACCTATAAGAGATTTCTAATATTCGTCACCCCGTGGGAGAGAATGCCCGAAGGGCGAGAGAGGGTTGTACATTTGATTTCGGATCATAAAATAATATGTAAATACTTAAAACAATAAAATAACGAAAACGTTATCGCTTTGAATGGTGAGAAATGTTTTTTTAATTCTTTTATTTATAATAACACATGTGTTTTATCGATTGTAGGGCAATAGAAATAAGTGTATAGAGGGGGTGTTTGTTTTTTAAACTCTGTTTTGGGAAATGTTTTGAAAAAATACAATAAAAAAACAAAAAAATTCTTGACGAAAAGTTGTAAACGCGGTATACTTCTTCTTGTCCGCAAGGGAAAGCGAAAGCTACCTGGAGCGAGACAAACAATAGGACATTAGCAATTAAATAGAGAAAGAAAGTGTAAATTAAAAACTCAATTGTCGTTTGAAACTTTGTTTTCAAACAATCGATTAAGGTGTACAGTGGAAAGAACCACTATAAAAATATTTTGAAATTTTTTA
>DAOUPY010000031.1 GCA_030625925.1 Fusobacteriaceae bacterium
TGAAACTTCAGCTACACTGACACCTTGAGTGTGAGCCATGAATCCTAAGATAGAGAATACTCCAATACCAGAGATTAGACTGAAACTACAGTTTCCTAATCCAGTCATAAAGGCATTGTTGACAATATCTGACTTTTTAGGCAGATAACTTGCGTAAGCATACATGATAGCAAAACAAATACTAAGAGAGAAAAAGATCTGTCCATATGCAGCTAACCATACCTGCGGATCAGTTAATTTAGAAAAATCAGGTTTGAAGAAATAATCTAAACCATCCATAGCACCAGGAAGGGTAACTCCTCTGATTACAATAACTAATAATGACACAATTAAAAGGGGCATAAAGATCTTATTTGCTTTTTCTAATCCATTTTTTACACCTAATCTAAGAACACTATAGTTGATCCCCCATACTAGTAGTAGTGGAGCTGCGACTTTAAGATTCAATCCACCTAAACTTGTACCTAAGTTACCAAAAGTACTAGGAGCATCTCCTAATTTTAAATACTCACCGAATAAAAATGCCTTTGGATCTGTACCCCATGCACCTGTGAAAGCAAAGAAAAGATAACTAAATGACCAGGCGATAATAACAACATAATATGTAGTTATAAAAAACGCGATAAGTGTTTGAAACCATCCAATAGCTTCATATTTTTTATTTAATTTTGCAAAAACTCCAGGAGCACTGGAACGGATCTTGTGTCCCATGGCAAATTCTAAAATCAATAATGGTATACCTGCTGTAAATAGTGCAACTAGATAAGGGATTAAAAATGCTCCTCCTCCATTACTTGCAGCTACATATGGAAATCTCCAAATATTACCTAATCCAATAGCCGAACCTATAGCAGCTAAGATAAATCCTGAACGAGAGCCCCACTGGCCTCTATTTTCTTCCTTACTCATAAACATCACATCCCCAATTTTTTTAATAGAATAAAATTTAATGAAAACCATCATTATTATATACTATTTTTTAACATTTCAGTACTAATTTTCTAAACATTTCTTTGAAACTAATAAAGTAAATAACTTTCTTATTAGAAGTATATACTATATTTTTAATATGTCAATACCAAAAAACTAATTCATTTTTTCACATGGCCGAAAAGAGTTAAAAAGGTGCATTAAAAGTACATAAGATTTAAAAGATTAAAATGATAAAAATATATGAAAATTAAATTAAATTGGATTGAAAAAAAACAAATAATTTTGAATGAGTTTTATGCCAAATTATTCCTAGAAAAAGAAGAAGATATCTTGCTATTTTATGTTATTTATGTTAAAATCTAGGAAAGAATTAAATAAATAATAAAGGAGGGAGAGAGCTGAGAGGTTCTCTCCCTATTTGTTACAAAAGAGAGGTGAAAAATATGGTAAAAAAAGTAGAGGAAAAGCTATTGGATAAAGTAGAAAAATTACTTCTTCCAGTATTGGAACCCATGGAATTGGAACTAGTTGACATGGAATATCTTCAAGATGGTGCTTATTGGTTTTTAAGAATATATCTTGAAAAAATCGGTGGTGAAATTACTTTGGATGAATGTGCCAAGGTAAGTAATGGTATTTCAGAAGATGTAGATAAAATGATAGAGGACAAATTTTTCTTAGAGGTGTCTTCACCAGGTTTAGAAAGACCACTAAAAAAAGAGAAGGATTTTGTAAGGTTTGCCGGGGAAAAAATCAAAGTTATATTAAAACGTAAAGTTGAAGATTCTAGAAATTGGACTGGGAAATTAGAAAAATGTGAAGAATCTGTCGTTTATTTAAATACTGAGAAAAAAACCTTAGAAATTCCTTTTGAGGAAATAAAAAAAGCAAATATAGTTTTCGAATTTAAAGACAACAGAGATAAGTAGGAGGTCAAACGTGACGAAAAAAGATTTTAAAATTTTCTTAGAAGCTTTAGATGAGTTAGAAAAGGAAAAAGGGATTAGTAAAGAAGATTTAATAGACACAATAGAGCAAGCTATCCTTGCAGCATACAAAAAAAATTATGGTGAATACGATAATTTATCAGTAAGAATAGATGAAAAGAAAGCAAAAATAATTATTTTTGTTCCAAAAACAGTGGTAACAAATGTTGAAGATGACGAGTTAGAAATAGAGCTGTCTGAAGCTCAGATGATACCAGGAAAGAAAAGATCAAAAATAGGTGACACAGTAGAGATCGAAGAAAACTGTGAAGAATTCAAGAGAAATGCTATCCAAAACGGAAAACAAATCGTTATCCAAAAAGTAAGGGAAGCAGAAAGACAACATCTATACGATAACTTCAAAGAAAATGAGCATGAGATGTTAAACGGTATCATCAGAAGGATAGATGAAAGAAGAAATATTCATATTGAATTTGACATGAAGGAAGCCGTATTAACTATACAAGAGCAGTCACCTGCTGACCTATATAGAGTTGGAGACAGACTTAAGGTCTATGTATCTGAAGTTGAAAAAACAAACAAATATCCTAAGATAATAATCTCTAGAAAACATGACGATTTCTTAAGAAAATTATTTGAACTAGAAGTTCCTGAAATTGAAGAAGGAATAATAGTATTAAAATCAGTAGTAAGAGAAGCCGGATCAAGAGCTAAGGTAGCAGTATATTCTGATAATACAGATATAGATACTGTAGGAGCTTGTATCGGTCAAAGAGGGCTTAGAATCAAGAATATAGTTACTGAACTTAATGGTGAGAAAATAGATATAATCGAATGGAAAAAGGATAAAAAAGAGTTTGTTAAGGCAGCTCTTAGCCCGGCTAAAGTAGAGTCTGTAGAAATATTAGACGACGATGAAACAGCAAGAGTAATAGTAGAAAAAAGTCAGCTATCTCTTGCAATCGGTAAAGCAGGTCAAAACGCAAGATTGGCAGCTAAATTGACAGGAATGAGAGTCGATATCAAAACTCTTGAAGATCTAGAAACAGCTAAAGAAGAAGTAAAATTATCTAAGGAGTTTTCTTTAGATGAAACAGTTGAGGGAGAAAATGAATAGTACTCCTACTAGAACTTGTCTTGTATGCAGGGAAAGCAAAGATAAAAGTGAACTTTTTAGAATTGTAGAAATAGACGGTCAATATGTGTTTGATGTAAATCAAACAATGCAGGCAAGGGGTACATATGTATGCAAAACCCATGAATGCATAAAGAGACTATCTAAAAATAAAAAAATAAACCTGTCAAACGAAGACCTGTATAAGATGGCTGTAACAGTAAAAAAAGCTCAAAAGGATTATTTGAGTTTGTTGACAACTATGAAACGTTCTGAATTTTTAAGTTTTGGGATCAACATGGTTACAGAGGATATAAAAAGGATACATTTTTTAATAATTGCTGAAGATATCAGTGAAAAAAATGATAAAAGAATTATGAGATTAGCACGAGAGAATAATATAAAATACATTCATTACGGATCAAAGGTGCAGTTAGGTGCTATCTTTGATAAACCTGAGGTAAATCTAATAGGTATTAAAAGTAAGAAGGTAGCTCGTGGTATGACTGAATAGATACTAGGAGGTATATATGAAAATAAGAGTACATGAATTGGCGAAAAAATATAATAAATCAAATAAAGAGTTCTTAGATACATTACATGAATTAGGGTTAGAGGTGAGTTCGCACCTTTCTGGTCTTACAGATGAGCAGGTAACTCTGGTTACAGATCATTTTGAAGGTGGAAATGCCGAAGAATCAAAAGATACAAAGAAGAAAAAAAAGAAAACAACTAAGGTAAAAGAAAAGAAAGAAAAAGTTGTTAAAGAGAAGAAAGAAAAGAAGAAAAAAGGTAAAAGAAATGAATTTACCATGAATAAAACAGAAGAAGTAGAAAATGAAGTTATCGAAGAAGATGGAGTGAAACTAATAAAGATCAGAGGTGAAATTACATTAGGTAACTTCGCTGAGAAATTAGGAGTAAATGCTTCTGAACTTATTAAAAAGTTATTCTTAACAGGTCAAATGTTAACTATCAACAGTGTTATAGATATGGAATTAGCTGAAGAATTAGCTGACGATTATGATGCTATGGTGGAACTGGAAGAAGTAGAAGAAATGGCATTTGGAGATAAATTTAACTTAGAGTCAATAGATAAAGAATCTGACCTTATAGAGAGAGCTCCAATCATTACTATCATGGGGCATGTAGACCATGGAAAGACTTCATTACTGGATGCTATTAGAGAAGCTAATGTAGCAGACGGAGAAGCTGGTGGAATCACTCAAAAGATTGGTGCCTACCAAGTAATAAAAGATGGAAAGAAGATATCTTTCGTAGATACTCCAGGACATGAGGCGTTTACAGAGATGAGAGCAAGAGGAGCACAAGTTACTGATATAGCAATATTAGTAGTAGCAGCAGATGACGGTGTAATGCCGCAAACTGTAGAAGCGATAGCCCATGCAAAATCAGCTAACGTACCTATCATAATTGCAGTAAACAAGATAGATAAAGACGGAGCAGATCCATCTAAAGTTAAAAATGAACTGATGGAACATGGATTGGTACCAGTTGAGTGGGGTGGAGATGTAGAATTCATCGAAATTTCTGCTAAATTTAGACAAAACTTAGAAGGAATCTTAGATACCATCTTAATCACAGCAGAGATGTTAGAATTAAAAGGTAATCCAAAGAAAAGAGCAAAAGGTGTAGTTATGGAATCTAGATTAGATCCAAAAGTAGGACCAATTGCCGACATTTTAGTACAAGAGGGAACTCTTAAAGTTGGAGATATCATTGTAGCTGGAGAAGCTTATGGTAAAGTAAGAGCATTACTTAATGATAAAGGTGAAAAAGCTTCAGTTGCTTCACTATCTCAACCAGCTGAAGTTATAGGATTTAACATAGTTCCAGAAGCTGGAGACGTAATGTATGTAGTTCAAAATGAACAACATGCTAGAAGAATCGTAGAAGAAGTTGAAAAAGACAGAAAATTAAATAATCAAAATAAGAAAAAACATATCTCTTTAGAAGTTTTATCTCAACATATGGATGATATTAACTTAAAGGAATTAAACCTTATTATAAGAGCTGACTCAAAAGGTTCTGTTCAAGCTCTTAAAGAATCATTAAATAAATTATCTACATCAGAAGTAGCAGTAAATGTTATCCAAGCTACATCTGGAGCAATATCTGAAAGTGATATTAGATTAGCAGAAGCATCAGATGCAATCATCCTTGGATTTAACGTAAGACCTACTACAAAAGCTATGAGAGATGCAGATAAAGCTGGTGTAGAGATCAGAACTTCTAGTATCATCTATCAAATTGTAGAAGATATAGAAAAAGCTTTATCAGGAATGTTAGATCCTGAATATAAAGAAGTTTACTTAGGAAGAATCGAGATTAAAAAAGTATTTAAAGTATCTAAAATTGGAAATATAGCTGGTTGTTATGTTGAAGATGGAAAGATCTATGCTGACTCAAAAATCAGAATCCTTAGAAATGGTGTAATGGTATACGATGGAGAATTAGCTTCATTAAAGAGATATCAAGACGATGCTAAAGAAGTTATCGTAGGTCAAGAATGTGGATTAAATATCAAGAACTTTAATGATATTAAAGAGGGAGATACTGTAGAAGCATACAAAATCGATGAAATCCAAAGAACACTGAAAGATGTGAAATAATTATGAGAAAACAAAGATTATTAGGTATCGAAAAGCAAATGACAAGAATAATATCTACTGCTTTATTTATGGAAGTTAAAAATCCAAAAATTCAGGGAATGGTATCGGTAACTAAGATAGATGTAACTCAAGATTTGAGATATGCAGATGTGTTTTTTAGTGTATTGTCAGTTGGAGATAATAAAGTAGATGAAGTTATGGTATTAGAAGGATTAAATGAGATCAGAAAATACTTAAGAAAAAGAGTATCTGAAGAAACTAACCTTAGATATGTACCAGAAATCAGAGTGTTTTTAGACGATACAGTAGCTAGAGCAATAAAAATATCTAACTTAATTGATAAAGTTAACAATTAGGAGGATATGGTATGTATTGGGAATATAATACATATGATGAATCCCAGGTGAAAGACAAAGTTGAGAAGCATAATTTATCCACAGAAGTGGTAAAACTCCTACTATCACGGGGAATTGATTCCGATGACGATATCCAGAAATTTTTAAATGCAGGTGTAGAAGATCTAGAAGATCCATTTGATTTTGAGAGGATGGAGGAGGTCGTAGAAAAGATAATCAGGGCTAGAAAAAATAACAATAAGGTATTCATCTACGGTGACTATGATGTAGATGGTATCACAGCCTCTGTTTATCTGACTATTGTCTTTAAACTCATCGGGATAGAAACCTCGTATTATATTCCAAATCGTATGGATGAAGGGTATGGTCTGAATAGGCAGGCAATAGATTATGTCAATGAAAGAAGTGGAAAGGTAATCATAACAGTAGATACAGGAATTAATTCAGTAGAAGATTTTGAATATGCAAAATCCCTGGGTATCGAGGTTATCATTACCGATCATCATAAAATAATAAAAGATAAAAAAAATAAACTTTTAGTAATCAACCCTAAATTGAGTAAAGAATACAAATTTAAATATTTATCTGGTGCTGGAGTGGCCTTTAAGGTAGCTTGTGCTGTGTATAAGAAATTAGGTATCGATCCAAAAGATCTATATGAACATTTGGATATAGTAATGATCGGAACCATAGCAGATGTCATGCCTTTAACTGATGAAAATAGAGTTATAGTAAAAAATGGATTGATAGCTTTAAAAGATACTAAGATAAAGGGACTCAGGTCCCTCCTCAAGTATCTGAAGTTGTCACCTAAAGATATCAGTACAACAGATATTAGCTTTTTTGTATCACCCTTATTAAATGCCTTGGGAAGGATTGGAAAATCAAGAACAGGAGCAGATTTCTTTTTAGAAGGAAATGACAATGAACTTTACTCTATTATAGAGGATATGAAGAAATCCAATAATAAAAGACGTATTCTAGAAAGAATAATTTTTAATGAGATTAATGATGAGGTTGAAAAAATAGAGGATAAAGATAGTTTGAAATATCTATTTTTAAAATCCCATGATTGGCACCCTGGTGTCATCGGAGTAGTTGCCAGCAGACTTTCTGTCAGGTATAATATTCCAGTGATCCTCATCTCATTGCAAAATAATTTTGGTAAGGCATCTTGTCGAAGTGTAGCAGGAATAAATATATTTAATATATTAAATAACATCTCCAATACCTTGATTAGATTTGGAGGGCATGATTTGGCTGCTGGTTTTATAGTAGCTAAAGATCAATTAGAAGTAGTTGAAAAAGCTATTGCCAAAGGCATTGGAGAATCTACTCAAAAATACCAAAAAGATATCATAAAGATAGATTATAAGTATCCATTGGAGATGGTGGACGATAATTTCATAGGTGAACTTGCCAAAATGGCACCCTTTGGATCGGCCAATCCTTATCCATTGTTTGTAGATAGTGATCTCAAATTTGTCAGAGTGAAAAAATTTGGAGTTGAAGATAAACATTTTAAAACTTTTTTAGAAAAAAATGGAAAACTTTATTCTGCTGTGGGATTCAACCTGGCTCATAAGATAGATGAGACAAATTATATGAATGAAACCTTTGAAATTGCATATTATCCAGAGAAAATCTGTTATAATAATAATAAAATCATTCAAATTAAGATAAAAGATATAAAGATTAATCAGTAGAGGTAATTTATGAATTACCAGTACGAATCAATAAGTGCTTAAAGCATTTAAATATATATAATTATATACAAGGAGGAACAAAGAACATGAATTATGAAGTAAAAAAATTAGATAACTCAGTAGTTGAAATCACATTAAAGGTAGAAGGTGTAGAAGTATCTACAGCTAAGAAAGATGCTGTAAAAAAAATAGCTAAGGATGCAGAAATTCCAGGATTCAGAAAGGGACATGCACCAGCATCAGCTATCGAATCTCATTATGAAGGTGTAATCAAAGAAGAAATCACTGACGCTATCTTAAAGAGTCACTATGAAGCTATCTTAAAAGATGGACAAATTAATCCTGTAGATTACATAAAGACAACTAAAGTAGAATTAGACGGAGAAAAATTTGCTGTTACATTTATGGTAGATGTATTCCCTGAGATCAAATTAGGAGAATACAAAGGTTTAGAAGGTACAAAAGAAGCATTCGAAATGAATGACGAAATTGTAAACAAAGAGATCGAAATGATGGTATCTGCTAAGTCTAGCTTAGAAGACGCTGCTGAAGGTCATAAAGCTGAAATGGGAGACACTGTAGATCTTGCATTTGAAGGATTTGTTGATGGTGCACCTTTCGATGGTGGAAAATCTGAATCACACATGTTAAAATTAGGAACTAAATCTTTCATAGATACATTTGAAGAGCAATTAGTAGGATATGCAAAAGATCAAGAGGGAGAAATAGTAGTAACTTTCCCAACTGAATACAATGCAGAACACTTAGCTGGAAAGGAAGCAACTTTCAAAATTAAAATAAACGCAATAAAAGTAGCAGCTACTCCTAAATTAAATGATGAATTCGCAGTGGAAGCAGGATTTGAATCTGTAGAAGATTTAAAAACTAAGAAAACTGAAGAGATCAAAAACAGAGAAGAAGCTAGAGTAGAGGGAGAATACAGACAAACTTTATTAAACCAAGTTTTAGCTAACACTGAAATGACTTTACCTTTATCTATGGTAGCTAGAGAGATCAAAGGAAGAATTTCTGAGATGGAAAGCCAATTAAAATCTCAAGGAATGAACTTAGAGATGTACTTACAAATGTCAGGATCTACAATGGAGCAGTTAACTGAGCAAGTTAAACCTATGGCAATTGAAAAGATCAAATTAGACCTTATCTTAGATGAGATCGCAAAGATCGAAAAGATTTAATTAACTGATGAAGAGTTAGAAGCTATATTAGTTGAAGTTTCTGCTATGTACAAGATGGATGCATACAAATTAAAAGAAGAGTTAACTAAGGCAAACAACTTAGAGAACTTCACAATGAACTTAAAAACAGATGCTACTATGCAAAAAACTGTTGAATTCATTCAAGCACAAGCTAAATAATTAAATTAAGTATATATACTTTTGGGACAAATTTTATTTGTCCCTTAAGCTATATATATAGATCCACACCTTTTTTAAGTAAGGGAAGCGGTAGGGGTTTGTGGGTTTTAAAAATTAGATTATTAGAAAAATAATTAATAAAATTGATTATTTTTCTAATAAATAAAATTTGGAGGTAAAAATTTATGTATAATCCAACAGTTATTGAAAATAACGGAAAAGGTGAAAGAGCCTACGACATATATTCAAGATTATTAAAGGATAGAATAATCTTTTTAGGAACAGAGATCAATGATCTGGTAGCCAACTCAATAGTGGCACAATTATTATTTTTAGAGGCAGATGCCCCGGAAAAAGATATAATTATGTATATTAACAGCCCGGGAGGTGTAATCACTTCTGGAATGGCAATATACGATACTATGAAATACATCAAACCTGATGTACAAACAGTGTGTATAGGCCAGGCTGCGTCTATGGGAGCCCTACTATTAAC
>DAOUPY010000131.1 GCA_030625925.1 Fusobacteriaceae bacterium
AAGAAATCATAATTTTGAATATTTAAAATTAATATCCAAGGTAGATGGAGCTGTGACTTTAGACAGTGAATTTAATCTCCTGTCATTTGGTAGATTGGTAAAATTAGATATGAATGGAAGTAAGCAAAAAGTAGAAGGTGCTAGGACAGCCGCCGCAATCAGCGGATCCAAGTATGGATTAGCCATAAAGGTATCTGAAGATAAAAAAATCACTGTTTGGGAAGATGGAATAAAAGTATTGGAAATATAAGTCATTCTCTTTCCTTTTATTGTTAATTTCATCATTGTTAAAATTTACGAAAGTTATCTTTAATTTTAATAATCATAAAACAGGTGTCGATAGACGAGAAAGAGGAGAAATATATGAAGGATAGGATATTTACAGTAACTCAAATGAATAAGATGGTAAAGGAATATTTAGAGGGAAATGATAATTTTAATAATTTTTTTCTGAAAGGAGAAATTTCAGGGATAAACTATTATAGGAGCGGTCACCTGTATTTTACTCTAAAAGACAGCAAGGCCAGTGTAAAATGTGTGTCTTTTGGATATAAATTAAAAAAAATACCAGAGGATTTAAAAGAGGGAGATAAGATAAAACTTTTTGGAAGGGTGACCCTCTATGAAGCTAATGGAAATTATCAAATATTAGTAGCTCATGTGGAGAAAGAAGGAAGTCTGGGAAAACTTTTTGAGGAGTTAGAGCGAACTAAAAGAGAACTGGCTAGAGATGGTTATTTTGATGCCAAGTATAAACTGCCTATTCCAAAACTGCCTCAAAACATAGGAATAGTAACTTCGGGAACGGGGGCTGCAGTAAAAGATATAATAAAGACAGCCAAACTTAGGTATGAAAATATAAATATCTATGTCTATCCTGCAAAGGTTCAAGGGATAGGATCTGAAAAAGAGATTATAAAGGGGATAGAGACCCTGGATAAGATGGAAGAAATAGATCTTATCATAGCAGGACGTGGCGGTGGAAGTGTAGAAGACCTTTGGTCATTCAATAAAAAAGAGGTGGCTCTAGCATACTTTAACACCAAAACTCCTATTGTTTCAGCTGTAGGTCATGAGATAGATAATCTTTTGACAGATCTGACGGCAGACCTCCGTGCTTCTACTCCTACCCATGCAGCGGAATTAGTCGTTCCAAGAAAAGATCTGCTCATGGAAAAGTTAGAGGATAGAAGGAGAAAATTAAACAATAGTCTAATGGGAAACCTTAGGAAGAAGAAGGAAAAATTAGAAAATCTAAAAAAAAGTTATATCTTGAGGAGTTATCTAGAGACTGTTGTGGAAAAAAATAATCTTTTGATGGACAGGGAAGACAAGTTAAAAAAAGTTATCTCTAGTACTTTAACCCGAAAAAAACATCTTTTAGAAGTGAGAATGGAAAAGTTGAACTCATTGAATCCAGAAGGGATATTGAAGAGGGGATATACCATAACTAAGGCAGGGAATAAGGTTATAAGAGGTGCAGGAGAACTGAAAAAAGGTGAAAAAATAGAGATTATCTATCATGACGGAAAGGTAATCAGTAGAGTAGAGGAGATAAACAGATGAAAAAATTATTGATAATATTATTTGTTGGAATAGTTTCAATGGGATATGCAGACGCTCAAGATGAGTTTATAAAAGAAGATCCTTATGAAATGACAGATGACAGCCAGGCAACTTATGAAAGCTATATGGATGCAGGAAAGAGCTCTTATTTAGAGGAGAATTACGATGATTCATTGACTTTTTATCTGAGTGCTTTTAAGATGAAAAATGACGATATCGAATCTCTTGGAGGAGTGGCTAGATCATATGAGGGCCTGAATCAAATAGATAAAGCCTTGGGAGTATATAGAAAGATTTTAAAATTAGATCCTGAAGATACCAAAGCACTGCAAAAAAAATTGATCTTAGATGAAAAAAATGTTTCCAAGTGGGGATATGATAGGAAAGAGGAGTACTTTGAGGAGTTTGAAACTTACTTAAAAAAAAATAATTATACAAATAGTGAGGATATCTATATTTTAGGAAGTATATATATGAATGATAAATCTTTTGAAAGGGCTTATACTATATTTAAAATGGATAAGGGAGGAGACTATAGAAATTATTTTGGTGCAGCTACAACTGCCAGATTTTTAGGGAAATATGATGCTGCTATTATATTTTATAATAAACTTCTATCTGTAAAACCAAATTTTTATGGAGGGTATCTCGGATTGGGAATCTCTTACCAGATGAAGGGGGACTACGACAGGGCTATAAAAAATCTGGAAAAATATCTGGTGTATCAAGAGGATGAAAATGTCTATATAGCCATGGCAAATATATATATGGCTGAGGATAAATACAGCAGTGCTAGAGATGTTTTGGAAAAGGCACAGACTAAATTTCCTGATTCTAAGAAGATAAGGAAGCATTTAGGAGATATCTACAGTAAGTTAGGGAGAAACTAGTAACTCACTCATGAATAACTTAGTCACGAATAACACCAACAAATATAAAGAAAGGTTATTTAAAATCTTAAAACTTAGCCAAGAATTTTTTTATTAGTGGTAATTTATGCAATTGGTGACTTAAAAAAAGATCTGTGTAATCTGTGTCAAAAAAATGTTTTGAATTTAGATTTAGATTAAAATTGTCATGGAGGTGAGAATTTTGGATTCTTGGTATAAATTGAGAGTAGCAGGTGTAAGAGATAGTGTAATAATTAAACTGATGAATTTATGTGAAGAATTTGAAGAGATTTTTCTCCATGACAGGGTGTTTTATAGTAAATTTATGAAGCTTAAAGATGAAGATATTAGTAAAATTTTAAATTCTTATAAAATTAACCTTGATTTTTATAGGGAAAAAATGCTAGATTTAAATATTGAAACAATTTCTATAAAAGAGAGAAAGTATCCATTATATTTAAAAAACATATCCCATCCGCCGGTATTTTTATATATTAAAGGGAAGATGACCTTTTATGAAAAAAATATAGGAGTGGTAGGAACCCGGAAGATGACTAGTTATGGAGAGTCTGCATGTAAGGGAATAGTAGGAGATTTAGTAGGAGCAGGAGTTACCATAACCAGTGGTTTGGCTACGGGAATAGATGTGACCGCTCATAAGAAAGCCCTAACCTTAGGTGGGAATACCATAGCTGTGGTAGGAAGCGGACTGGATGTGATCTACCCGCCAGAAAATAAATATGAATGGGAAAGAATTTCTAAAGAGGGGACACTGATAAGTGAATATCCATTGGGGACTCCTCCAGACAGATATAACTTTCCCAGAAGAAACAGGATAATAGTCGGCCTGACACGAGGAGTAACAGTGATAGAAAGCTATAAAAAAGGCGGCAGTCTGATAACTGCTAAACTGGCTTTAGAGGAAGGAAGGGATGTATTTGTTATCCCGGGATTCCCAGACTATCTGTCCTTTGAAGGGAACAATAACCTCATAAAAGACTCTTACGGTAAGTTGATTACCAGTGGAAAAGACATATTAGAAGAGTATGGCTGGACTGGAAATTGTGAAAAAAAAATTGGTGCAGACATAGGAGTGGAAGAGGAAAGGGTTTACAATGCCTTGGTTGTAGAAAAAAGTTTGGATGAATTGATAACTGAAACAAAGCTCCCCATAGGCAAACTTTTGGGGTTGTTGACGAATTTAGAATTAAAAAAACTTGTGAGAGCTGTCGCAGGTGGTAAATATAGAAGAGTGTAGTAAAGACAAAATATTGGAGTGATAGAAGTGGCTAAAAAAAATCTAGTTATAGTAGAGTCGCCAGCAAAGGCAAACACTATAAAGAAAATATTAGGGCGTAATTACGAGGTTACAGCCTCATATGGACATATAAGAGACCTTCCCAAGACTAAGATGGGGATTGACATAGAAAATGATTTTACACCCTCTTATTCGACGATAAAGGGTAAAGGCGAAATAACCAAAAATTTAAGAGCATTAGCAAAAAAATCTGATAAAATATACCTGGCTGCCGACCCGGATAGGGAAGGGGAAGCTATAGCCTGGCATGTAGCTCATATATTAAAATTAGATCCAAAGGAAAAAAACAGGATAGAATTTAACGAGATAACTAAAAATGCAATAAGGGAAGCTGTAAAAAATCCTAGAACCATAGATCAAGATAGGGTTGATGCACAACAGGCAAGGAGATTATTAGATAGGATAGTAGGATATTCTATCAGTCCGTATTTATGGCAGTTAATCTCTTCTAATACCAGTGCAGGAAGGGTGCAATCGGTATCATTGAAATTAATCTGTGACTTAGAAGATGAGATAAAGGCATTTATTCCTCAAAAATATTGGGAAGTAAATGGAAACTTCAGTGATAATATAGACCTAAATCTTTATAAATCAGGGGAAGACAGAGGAATAAAGATGTGGGATGAGGGGAAAATGGAGGAGTTGAAGAAAACTCTAGAAATACATCCGACTTTTGAAGTTACCAGTACTGAGATAACTAAGAAAACTAAGAAACCACCATTACCGTTAAAAACAAGCACATTACAGCAATTAGCCTCATCATATTTAGGATTTTCAGCTTCTAAAACTATGAGAGTGGCTCAGAGTTTATATGAAGGATTGAAGATAGATGGAACTCAAAAAGGTCTTATTACCTATATGAGAACTGACTCTACGAGAATATCTGAGGAAGCTCAAGGGCAGGCTAAGGAATTTATTATAGAAAAATATGGTGAAAACTATATAGGAAAAGAAAAAAAGAAAAAAACAGAAGAAAAAAAGAAAATACAGGATGCCCATGAGGCAGTAAGACCTACTTATATAGATTTAGAGCCAGATAATATTGAAGAATATTTAAATTCTGATCAATACAGATTGTATAAGCTGATTTGGGAAAGGTTTATAATTTCTCAATTGGCTCCAATGGAATATGACCAGTTTACCCTGATAAGTGGTTATGATAAATATCAATTTAGAGGGATCGTAAATAAGGTAACTTTTGATGGATACTATAAGGTGTTCAAAGAGGAAGATGAGATCAAAACAGCTAGTTTCCCTACGATTGAAAAGGGTGACAAGTTAGAGTTGAAAAAATTAAATATAAAGGCTGATGAGACTAAACCTCCTAAAAGATTCACTGAATCTTCACTGGTAAGAAGATTGGAAGCTGATGGAATAGGAAGACCGTCTACCTATGCTGCAATCATAGAAACTCTAAAGAAAAGAGAATATGTAGAGTTCGTAGGAAAATCATTTGTACCTACTAAATTAGGTTATGATGTAGAAAAGATATTAAATAAATACTTCCCACGAATATTAGGAGTGGAGTTTACATCTAGTATGGAAGATGCTCTGGATTCCATTGAAGAAGGGAACGTAAAGTGGACCACTGTTTTGAAGGAATTTTATGTAGATTTTAAAAAAGCATTGGATAACTTTGATAAAGAGGTGGAAAAGATTACCAATAGAAGGATTGAA
>DAOUPY010000283.1 GCA_030625925.1 Fusobacteriaceae bacterium
AGGAACACTTATTAATTCACCATCTTTAGAAGCACTGGCAAGAGCTGCTTTTTTCTTTAATTTATCCAAAATCACAGTAATAGGAACTATTTTATTATGCCAAGAAACATATACTGCATTTTCATCCATAACTCCTTCAGCACTTATCTTTTCAACTTTATAAGTCCTAGATAAAACCCTTAAGATATAGTAGATCAGTAATCCAAATATCTTATACTTTTTCTGTTCCTTCATTGACTCACTCCTCATTCTCTTACTGATTATAAAATTTAATTATACCATTATATTATAGCACAACTTTTTTATATTCCCAGTAAATAATCATGGTAAATCAAAAAAATTAACATGGTATTACAAAAAAAAAGCAACGTAATGTTGCAGATAGAAAAAATTCTATGTTTCCAAAGTAAATTCTTAGTATTTTGGTGCTCCCCTTATGGGGATAATTTTCTAGATAACAAAAAAAAGAGCTCGAAAGCTCTTTTAAAGTATAATTTAGAATAATCCTGGAATATTCATCCCACCAGTTACTGAAGACATCTCTTTTTCTGCTAATTCTTCAGCTTGTCTCATTGCCTCTGCTACTGCTGACACGATAAGATCTTCTAGCATCTCTTTGTCATTATCTTCTACAGCTTCCTTTAAAATTTCATCTGAAATATTTATTGAAAGGATCTCTTTTTGTCCATTAATTTTAACGTTTACTGCTCCTCCACCAACTGAAGTTTCTAACTCTTTACCTTTTAACTCCTCTTGGATCTCTAACATTTTTTGCTGCATCACTTGTGCCTGCTTTAATATATCTCCTTGATTTCCTGCCGCTTGATTTCCTTTAGATTTAATTTTTCTAACCAATTGTTGTTCCTCCCTTTATTCATTCTCTTTATTTAAATGCACTTCTTACTTCTTATCGCAATATTCTTAGCTTATAAAATAAACTTTATCTCAAAATTCTATATTTACAAAGTAAACTACTAGTATTTTGGTGATGCCATTCACTGGTAGAAATATTGGTGATGCCCTTTACGAGTACTTCTTGCTTCTTGCTTCTTGCTTCTTGCTTCTTGCTTCTTGCTTCTTGCTTCTTAAAAGTATAGCATATCCACCTAGGATGGTGTCAATAATTTAATTAAATTCATAGGGCATAAATAAAAGTGGAGTTTTTGCCTTAAATCGCGTGGTTTGCAACATGGGTGCCTCTATAAAACTTCTCACACTACTATATATATCCCTGTATCCCAATACAGTTTCATATATCCCTTTTTTCTCAGTTATCTCAATGACCTGATAATCTTCTAATTTTAAATCTTTTCCTAAAGTTTTTATAGTCGTTTCCAGTCCCCCGATTTCATCGACCAAACCATTTTCCAGCCCTTCTTCTCCCAGCCAAATTCTGCCACCTGCAATACTCTCCAGCTTATCTAGTGGGATGTTTCTTCCCAGACTTACTCTATTTTTGAATTCATCATATATTCCCAGACTAGATACTCTTATCTTTTCAATTTCTCCTGGTGTCATCTTTGCAGTCACTGAATTCATTCCAGAATATTTCCCTTTTTCTATTCTTTCTATATTAATCATTGTTTTTTCTACCAATCCGCTTATCTCAGGAATTATAGATACCACTCCTATAGATCCTGTTATAGTTGACTTTGCAGCAAATATTTTTTTCGCTCCTGAGGATATGTAGTATCCTCCTGAGGCTGCTACCCCTCCCATAGATACATAAACTGGTTTAGTCAATTTGGATATCTCATGATGAATTATTTCAGAAGCAAGTGCTGAGCCGCCTGGAGAGTTTACCCTTAAAACTATCCCCTTTACATCTTTATCTTCCTCTGCCTTTTTTAACTCATTTTTCATATTTTCTACGTCTATGCTGTTTTCATTTCCACGAGTTCCTTTATACACTATATCTCCAGAAGCATATATCAAAGCAATTTTTTCTGGTTTCTCTATACTTTTAATAGTAGTCAAATAATCTTCTAAAGATAATTTTTTCCCCACTTCATATTTCACATCAAATTCACTCTGGTAGCACAATCCATCTATAAGGCCTATCTTCTTCCCATACATTGGATTTGTCATAACTAATTCCCCACCTAATATGGCCTTATTTACCGCAATTTTTTCCATCTCTCTTCTTTTTGAAATTTCCTCTATCCTATCATTGTATACCCTGTCGTAGACCCTCTTAACATCTTTTTTTAACTCTTTCGACATATTCCCTTTTGAATACTGCTCCCCATAAGCCTTATAATCTCCTATATGAATCACATTAAATTTTATACCTACATAATCAGCCAAGTTTTTAAAATAATTGAACTCCCTATAGTACCCGTTTAGATCTATCATAGCCGATTGGATCGGCGGCATAACTATCTTTGTGGCATATATTCCAAGTCTATAGTTTTGATTATTTATATTTCGAGTAAATGCATATACTTTTTTTCCATTCTTTTTAAATTCATCCAGTGCTTCACCAATTTCTTCTATATAATTAGCCGAAAGATCTACATGATCTATATCCATATAAATCCCGCCTATATTGGGCTCCTTAGAAGCTTCCTTAATCCCCTCCAATACTTGATATAACTTTACAGATTTTTCCAATTCAAAGAACCCACTTCTATCTTTTTCAATTATTCCCTTTGAAAAATCAAGTTCTAAGTATGTATTTTTTTCTATTATAACTTCTTTTTTACGTTCCGCTACAGTGGCAGTTATTACTCCTATTATAATAGCCAAAAATATTATCACCACTAAAGTTGCCTGCAATATTTGTTTAGAAAAAAACAAAATAACTTTCCCTATATATTTTAAGATCATTTTCATTTTACACCTCATTATTATATTTATTGTTTACCTTATTCAGTTTATCATAAAAACCTACCTTTAGTTTATTTTTTTACTTTAAACTTGATTCTTTTCTATAGGTAAATTATAGATCAAAGTTATAATTTTAGCAATAAAATCTGTTTTTTCTAAGATTCGAACTTTTTATTTCGTCTTTTTTTTTAAAACCAAACTTTTATTAATTTTATTTAATTTTAGTTCTTACTTTAGAAACATTTTAGTCACTGAAAAATACCTCTAAAATACAACTACAACTGAAATTAATACTATTTTTTTATAACAAAATCCTTTGATCACTGTTTCATGTTCTTTTATAGACAGTTTCATTCTGTTTTTAAAATGAATTGTTTGACTTTCTCTTTTTTTTGAGCTATACTCCTAATATATTTCTAATGAAAAACTAATATTATTAATTCAAAATTCAAGGAGGAATTATGAGTACATCAACAATTAAAACCGAAAAAAAAGTTAGTTTCGTTGACAAATTTCTAAATGTCATTGAAAAAGGTGGTAACGCATTACCGCATCCAGCAACATTATTTGGTATCTTAGCACTTGTTATGGT
>DAOUPY010000561.1 GCA_030625925.1 Fusobacteriaceae bacterium
CATGTATAGATGATAATGCCGATCAATGTAAAAGCTGTCTAGGTAAGAGAGTTGAAAGTGTGGGAGATGAAATTATTTATAATGACTGGGGAGATTCACCGCATTTTAAAAAGAAACACCTTAAATAAGTTAGTTAAAAAAGTGCAAGAAAAAAATGTTGGAATATAAAAAAGAGGAAGATTAGAATAATTCTAGTCTTCCTTTTTTTTTATGATTTTGTTGATAATTTTGTTTTTTAAAAGGATATTTTTTTTTCTACAGTAAAAATTATTATAGATAAATAAAAAAGCTGCTATTAAAAGCAGCGATAAAATTAATTAAAAACTGGCGCACCTAATAGGAATCGAACCCATAACCCTCTGATCCGAAGTCAGATGCTCTATCCAATTGAGCTATAGATGCAGACCAAGTAAAGTAAGTTTACCTCAATTACAGTATTATGTCAACAAGAATTATTAATGAAATATTAAGATTGGAGGAAAGATATGAAGAAGATCTATATATTATTAATTATAATAGCATCTATCTATGGCTGCAGTGCTAAAGAGGTAGTGGTTCCTGTAGAAATAAAATTAACAATAATAGAAAATACGGAGACAGCGAACAGTATGCCTATAAATTTGAAAATAGTACCGCTATATGAGAAAAATATCGAATATACAGGAGATTTACCACTAGTAGATTATTTATTCACTGACTCCAAAGTTAACATAAGAAGTAGACCATCGATAAATGGAAGGATCTTAGATAGAACAAAGATCAAAGAAAAAATAGAGGTCTCAGGAACGGTAAAAGGAGACAGGATTAAAAATAATAGGGTATGGTATAAGGTGAAATATAAAAATTATATCGGATACCTCCATTCTTCTGTAATAGTAAAGAGAAAATTTAGATTTGAAGAGATGGCAAAAAGAGCAAGAAATTTAGATCTTTTTATTGCAGAATCGAAGATCAATAACTGGAGTATTGAAAGGATCATACAGTATAAACCAGGCTCAAAAGAGGCTGAAGACACTCCTAGAGACCTATACGGAAATAGAGGAGAGCAGAGTATTTCAGGATTTTATACAAATCCCAGTGGGAAAAGTTATTTGAGATATCTTTCAGATGGGAGGATAGTATCGGTAAGGGAAAAAAGTAAAGGGGGAGATCTTGTAGCGATTCCAGATTCAATGAGAATATATAAGATAGAAAGCAGGAAAAC
>DAOUPY010000106.1 GCA_030625925.1 Fusobacteriaceae bacterium
TGGACATAGACGCTAAATTTAAATCTGGGAATGGGGAACTGGATATAATGCTGGAGACCTTTATACTGGAGATATAGACTCTTTCCTTGTTGTCGTTTTCCCGATTGACGAGTGCTAAAATTTCTTCTAGTTATAAGAAAACTTCGTACTCGTCAATCGAGAAACTATACAAAGGAAGAGTCAAAAGGAGAAAAATTATGAATAAACCAAAAATAAACTATCAAGTGATTTTGGAAAAAAAGATAGAAGAGATAGAAAAATTAGATTATGTTCCGACTTTGTTGCTGCATTCGTGCTGTGCACCCTGTGGATCATATGTACTAGAGTATCTGGCAGATTATTTTAAGATTACAGTATATTACTATAATCCAAATATAACTTTTGGTGATGAATATCAAAAAAGATATATTGAACAACAGGAATTTATAAAAATTCTCAATAAAACAGCTAAAAATAAGATAGAGTTTTTAGGTGGGGAATATGATACCAATGAATTTTATGATAAGGTAAGGGGGCTCGAAACTGTAAGAGAGGGAGGAGAACGTTGTTTTCAATGTTTTGATCTGAGACTTACTCAAACAGCTAAAATGGCTGTGGAATTAAATTTTGATTATTTTACTACAGCACTTTCTATCAGCCCATTAAAAAATGGGCAAAAAATAAATGAAATTGGGATAGAGTTAGAGGAACAGTTAGAAGTTAAATTTTTAAAAGCTGACTTCAAGAAAAAAAATGGATATAAAAGGTCCATAGAATTATCTCGTGACCACAACCTTTATCGTCAAGATTATTGTGGATGTGTGTATTCAAAAAAAGAGAGGGAAGAGGCTGTGAAAACACAGAAATAAACTTTATCTCTGTATCTTATAATTATAAAGCCTTATCTCTTGTCAAACCTAATGCAAATCGCCCCCATCTTGGGGGCGATTTTGCATGCAACGTCGTGTTGTTTTTATACTATTTTATAGAGTTCATCACTTTCTGGTTCAGAGACATCTGATCTTTGACCTTGAGAGCTATACATAAATTTTTCCTCTATATTTTGTGTAAAATAACCTATTTCAAAAGCAGGGATCTCATCAAATATTAATTTTTCCAATAGTTCATCTTTGTTTTCGGGAGATACAACTATGAGCATTGACCCACTAGAAATTAATTTTAATGGATCGATCTTATAATAATTACAAATCTTATGAGTAACTTCGGAAACATTCAGTTGATCTTCATAGATAGTCACTCCTAATTTAGAAAGTTCTGCAACCTCCCAGACAGCTCCTAATATCCCACCTTCAGTTACATCATGCATTCCCTTAGATAGTTTTGAAGATAACAAGCCTTCTTTGACTACACTGGTTAAATCCATCATAGATTTTGCATAGTTAATTTCACTTTGAGACAAGACAGCTTTTAACTCTTCTTCTTTTTCATAGGCTATTATAGCAGTTCCTTCTATTCCTGTTCCTTTGGTCAGTAATACTATGTCTCCCTCTAAAATTTCTTCTTTATCTTCATAATGAGCCTTAGTTCCAAATCCCAGTCCTGTTACAGAGACTATAACCTTGTTTACAGCATCGGTAATTTCCGTATGCCCTCCTAAGATATCAATATTTAACTTTGTACATTCTGACTCCATGTCTACCATGATATTTTGCAGGTCTTCGACACTAGTAGATGGAGGTGCTAATATAGTTACCATGATACCCATGGGCTCTACTCCTGTAGTTGCCAAGTCATTACAGGTTATATTTACAGCTAGTTTTCCTATCTCGGAAACCGCTCCAGTTATGGGGTCACTGCTGACATAGCATACCTTTTCCCCTAAATCAATGGCAGCACAGTCGTCTCCTATTCCTGGTGAATTTAAAAACTCCTTTCTTTTTTTCTTTATATTGTTAAATATTACCTCTTTTAGTTGTGAAGCAGTCAGTTTTCCTATTTTCATCAATATTCATCCTCTCAAATTTTAAATTTAATTGTTATAAAAATATTATAGCATAAAGAGGGATAAGGTAACTCCTTTTTTATAGTCTAGATGTAAGGTCGCGTTGCTTTTTTTTAGTCTCTAGAAGGATCTATTTTTGAGATTCTATGAAACCCCTGCCAAATAAAGGTTTTAATTCTTGATAAAACCTGTAGAATATAGTATTATATTAGGTAAATAAAAATTTAAAAATAGAGGTGGAAAGATGAAAATAATTGCTCCTGCAGGAGATATAGAGAGAATGAAAG
This sequence comes from Fusobacteriaceae bacterium, assembly GCA_030625925.1. GTDB lineage: Bacteria > Fusobacteriota > Fusobacteriia > Fusobacteriales > Fusobacteriaceae > Psychrilyobacter. The sequence continues at coordinate 2,230 of DAOUPY010000106.1, forward strand.
CAGCCATAAAAGGTGGTGCAGACGAAGTTTATTTAGGACTCAAAGGATTTGGGGCCAGAAGATCAGCTATCAATTTTACAATTAATGAATTAAAAGATGCTATTGATTATGCACATTTAAGAGGGGTAAAAGTATTACTGACATTAAACACAATTATGAAAGATAGTGAGTTAGATTCTTTATACATGAATCTATCTACACTATACGAACATGGATTAGATGCTGTAATCGTGCAAGATCTGGGTGTTTTTAGATATCTAAAGGATAACTTCAAAGATTTGGAGATCCACGGAAGTACTCAGATGACTGTAGCTAACCATATTGAAGCTAACTACTTATATAACTTAGGGTTTAAAAGAGTCGTTTTATCTCGTGAGCTTAGTTTTGAAGAAATTAAGACTATCAGAAAAAAAACTAAGATAGAATTAGAAGTATTTGTATCTGGAGCTCTATGTATATCTTATTCTGGAAATTGCTATATCAGTAGTTTTATAGGCAGCAGAAGTGGTAACAGAGGAATGTGTGCTCAAGTCTGTAGAAAAAAATATACAACAAACAAAGAAGAAAGCGGATATCTCCTTAGCCCAAAAGACCAGATGTTAGATAAGGTTGAGATCGAAAAACTAAAAAGTGTAGGTATAGACGCAATTAAAATAGAGGGAAGAATGAAATCTCCTAACTATGTCTATGAGATGGTAGGAAAATATAGCGATATCTTGATAGGAAAAGACGGGGATCATCACCCTGAAAAAATATTTAACAGAGGATACTCAAAGGGATATTTTTATAAAAATGACAGTGATAAGTTGATGAATAGTCAATATGCTTCTAACTATGGATACAGTATTGGTGATGTCAGAGGAAGAATCTTAAAATTAAATACCACAGTTATTTTAGGGGACGGTATAGCTTATTTGGATAAAGATATGAATATATTAGAAGGGGAATACCTAAATCAGATCATCATCATGGGAAAAAAGGTAAAGGAAGCTAAAAGGTTGGACCTGATCAATATCTACCCACCTAAGGGAACTAAATTTATCTATAAGACATTTGATAAAGCGTTAAACGACAGTATTGAGTCTACATTGAAAACTGCAAAGGGCAGGATGTCTGTCGGTGGAAAGTTTTCTGCACATGTAGGAGAACCTCTGAGATTTGATATCTATGCAAATGGAATAACTCTATCAGTTATAGGAGACGTATTGGAAGAGGCTAAAAAAAGACCGTTGGATAATGAAACTATCTTTGAAAAATTAGGAGAGATGGGTAACTCTACATTAAAATTATCTACTTTAGATATCCAATATGATGGAAAAGCCTTTGTTTCATTAAAAACTCTGAAAGATATAAAGAGATGTGCCATAGAGAAATTTGAAAATGAATACTTAGCCACTACTAGGAGAACATTAGACAGCCATGTGATTGTTGGATTTACACCTACAATAAGCGAAAATGACTATAAAACTACAGTTGCTGTATCTGTTGTAAACAAAGAACAGTTTAAAGTTGCAAAGGAATTTGGGATCAAAAAAATCTACTATAGAGGTCCTGAAGTAGCTAAGGAATCCAATTTAGATAAGATCGATATAAAATCTAGGTTAGCTTCTAATCTATATCAATTAATACAAAATGAAAATGATACGGTATCTGTAGATTACAACTTTAATATAGCTAACAGTAGATCTATAGAGGAATTTTCTAGAATGAAAAATGTAGGAGTTATCTATCTGTCTCCTGAATTTGATCTAGACTACTTGAGTACTCTAGAGCTAAGCAAGTGTGGAATGATGGTCTACGGTCACCTTACAGGGATGTATATAGAAAATCTTAATGTAGAAGCTAAAGATTTAACCAATGAAAATGGAGATAATTTTAAACTTCATACCAATAAATTAGGTAACACACAGGTCTTCTTAGAAAATCCTATGAATGTCATCTCCAGGATCGATAAATTAAAGGATTTGGGACTAGCTGAAGTAAGATTAGACTTTGTCTTAGAATCAGAGTTTGAGATGAGAAAAATATTGGAAAGTATCAAGACAGGTATAGGAGAGTATGTGCCTTATAACCTGCACAAAGGAGTATTTTAAATTTATGAAATGTAATATATGTGAAAACGAAGATCTTCATCTTATTGAGGTAAAAAATAAATCTGGATTAAAAAAATACCATAAATGTAAAGAGTGTAATTTCATTTTTATAGATAAGGCACATATTTTAACTCTCGAAGATGAATGTAAGAGGTACGAGGTCCATAACAACGAGATTTCAGACCCCTCATACCGATCTTATTTTAAAAAGTTTTTAAAATACATAGAAAATGATCTAGATAAAAATAATACCATCCTAGACTATGGATCAGGACCCCAGCCAGTGTTAGCAGATGTTATGCTGGAATATGGATATAAGGTCGATATCTACGATAAATTTTTCTACAATAAAAAAGATTATCTAGACAAAGAATATGATGTTATCATATCTACGGAGGTCTTTGAGCATATATATAACCCAATAGAAACTCTAAATACTTTACTCTCTACTTTAAAGAAAAATGGTAAATTAATCCTCATGACTGCTGTTTCTCCTCCTACCGATGAGGAGTTTCAAAGATGGTGGTATATCCAAGATCCTACCCATGTTGTATTTTTTAGTAAAAATACTTTTGAAGCTATAGGCAGGAAATATGACTTAAACATCATAAAATATAATTATAAGAATATTATAATTTTCCAGAGGAGGTAGATATGAAGATTAAATTATTTTTACTTTATATAGTTGTTGTAATCATTAATTTTTCTCAATTAGAGGATAGAGTAGTTCTAAAAAATATTGAATTAAAAGAAATTGAAGAAAAAGAAGAAAAAAAAATAGCAGCTGAATATAATATTCAAATTAGATTAGAAATAAAAAATATGGTAAAAGGCACACATAAAGAAATTCATTTACTCCATCTATCCGAAGTTCAAGCAATTCCAGGAGAAAAACTAGTACCTAGAGTGGTCTACAGTATGGACAATGTATCTTTGAGAGGTTTAAACATTCCTAAAAAGAAAAAATTATTCTTTGAAATCATGATACCTACAGCTATGATTGTGGTAGAAGAGATCGAAGAGGTCAGGGAAAGTTTAAAATTAATTATGGATGGTAAGAGGGCAGGAGATGAAGAATATCTTTCAAAAATGTATATTAAATACAGAGTTAAAGAAAAAGACATCGAAGTTTTATATCACAAATTAAAACCTGTCCCTATATCTATTCTACTTTCTCAAGCCATTTTAGAAAGTGGCTGGGGTACCTCTAGATTTTTTGAAAAAGCAAATAATATATTTGGTGTATGGTCAGTAGATCCTACCGAACCTAGGATAAAAGCTGGAGAAGCCAGGGTAAATAAACAGGTCTACTTAAGAAGCTATCCTACATTAAAAGAATCTATGGCTGATTATATGAAACTGTTGGCTAGACACAAAGCCTATAGTGAATTCCGTGAAAAACTCCAGATAACAGATGACTATAAGATCTTAGTTCCCAAATTAGACAAATACAGTGAGATGGAAGAAATCTATATCAATAGACTTCTGGCTACCATTGAGCATAATAAATTATACCAATACAATGGGTATGAATTTGAATAGAGAGTGGTTCTTCGTCTTAGGGATAGTAATTATTTTTTTAACCTTGGACTTATGGACCAAGGAATGGGCTGAAAAAAATTTAAGTGTACCAAAACATGTATTCGGCAAAAGGATACAATTGATCTATGTGAGAAACTACGGGATAGCATTCAATAG
>DAOUPY010000403.1 GCA_030625925.1 Fusobacteriaceae bacterium
AGTTTGACAGTGAGAGAAGTTTCATAAAAAATGATGAGTTATATATAGAGGCAGGAAGCCTGCCCGAGATAATACCTATCACAAATGTAAAATGGGATCTAGACGAATATAAATTGACTGTCTATCCAAATTTTTATCTGAGTATAGAGCTCAGAGAGAAGGCTAAGAAAAGAAGGAATAAGATAGAAAAGATAAAAAAAGAAAAAGATAAAAAAAATGAGATAGAAAAAAAACTCATATCACTAGGAATGGCAAAATTGAAGTACAGTGCGGATGATATTTTAAAATGGTTTGACGAAGAGAAGGAAGAACATAGGGAGGACTATGGTAAGCTGGATGTAGACTACAGGGCTCCGCTGCTATACGGAGATTTCGCCACATCATTTAAGGCTTATCCAGAATATGAGCTAAATTACTGGAGGTTGAATTATTCAGATATATTTGAGGGGAAAACTGTTGAGGTAGGGGATACCTATCTTCAGGGGAATAGCCTCTTCGATGCATCCAGTCAGATAAGCGGTATAGTGATAAAAGATAGTAAGTATAAATCTTATTATGACAGAGGAAAAAACAATATCAGCGGATTCGTCCCAAATGGAATAACAATTGAACTCTATCAAAATAAAATTTTGGTAGACTACCAGGATGCAGAAAATAACAGCTATGAATTTGAAAATATAGAGCTGATATCTTATTCAGATACTTTTATCTTGAAGTTCTATGACCAAAGAGGACTGCTCGTTGAAGAAAGGGAAATAAAGATACTTTCAGGAAAAGAATTTTTAAACGAGGGAAGTTATGATTACAATCTATATCTTGGTGAGACCAAGCAGAGCGAAAAACATCTGGCTTTAGATATTTCCTATGGAATTTTAGACAACCTGAGCTACAAGCTCGGAGGATGGAGTTTAAACCACGAGAGCGAGAAAAAAGATGAATATAATGTTCTTGAAAATAATTTCTATTGGAGAACACAGAGTATAAAATATCCCCTAAAAATGAAGTTTCAATGGGACTATGATTTGGATAGCGACAAAAGGCAGGACACCTACCTAGGTGATCTGATATTAAAGTTAGGTAGCCTTGACCTTGATCTGCGTTTTGAACATTATTCTAAAAGATTTTCAGAGGAGAAAAAGCTAGATAAGAGATATGAGGCAAATTTGAGAGGGAGATACAAAAAGCTAAACTATACAGTAGGGATGGATGTGGAGGAATACACCGAGAATAAAACAGAGTACAAAGTAGATCTATCATATAGAGCTACAAAAACCTTACGTTTCTCTATTAAAAACAAGTATGAAGAAGATGATTTGAGATACGGTATGGATTTAAGTGTAAATTATTCAGGATCAAAAACTTTAAATTTTATACTGGGAACTTCGCATGACTGGAAAAAAGGAAAAGTCATAGATGAAAGTTATGAACTAAAAATGAATAAGAGAAGAATCAGAGGAGAAAAATTATCCTACGGAGCGGGTATAGATTACAACCCGAAAACCGAAGAGATTAGATATTCTATTGATTTCACCTATTATTTCACAGATAACGTAAATACACTTTTTAATTATGAGAGTTCTAGAGAAAGTATAAAGATGAATTTTTATGGGGAAAAAGTTGTAAATCTTCAAAAACCCTTCGCAAAAACCAAAACTGGTAATCCTGAAACTTCGTGGATAGAGGGATTAGTATTTCTGGATTCCAATGGAAATGGAAAAAAAGATGGAGATGAGGAGTCTTTTGAGAACGTAGAGATATTCGTTGGGAATAGAAGTAAGGGATTAACAGGAAACAAGGGTGAATTTTATATAGACGGTATTCAGCCATACAAAACACAACAATTAGATATATCCTATGAAAATTTAGATCCCATGCTTAAGATTGCTAAAGGTTCAGGTGAATTTATAGTATTACCTGCAAGTGGAAAAAAAATATCTATTCCACTCATACCGATATCCACTATAGCTGGAGATATACTCATAGAAAATGATAAATTTTCAGATACTGAAAGAGAAAACATATTTAAAGAAATCGAGGTCCAGCTGATTTATAAAGGACAAATACTAAAAAAATTAAAATCTGAAATGGATGGTTTTTTTATGTTTGAAGATGTCCAGCCTGGGGAGTATACCTTGAAGATAGAATATAAAGGGGAAAAAGTAATCAAATTTAAAGATGAGAAACTTCCAGTCAATGTAAAATCAGGAGAATATGGTGATTTTTATGATGGCTTTGTCTTTGAAATAGAAAGTCTTCCTAAGATATCATTTATTGATCAAGATAATGGTTGGAAAATATAAGATTATTGATACTACCATTAAATATGAAAAAAGACTCTCAGAATATTTATTCTAAGAGTCTTTTAAATTGGATAAAAACACAAAAGCTGTTACAGTGCTATAATATTAATTTAATATTTATGGTATACTTTTATTAAAAAAAATGTATAAGCAGGGACAATGAATAAATAGGGAAAAT
>DAOUPY010000166.1 GCA_030625925.1 Fusobacteriaceae bacterium
AAGAATAATGGCAGCGGAAAGATATTAGAGGAAGCTAAAAAACTCTTAGGAGTAGATGTAGACAAAATTACTCCCGATGGGAAATACAAATTGATGACCCAGAGATGTTTTGGTCAGTGTGGAAAGGGACCAAATGTAAAGATAGGCAGTGAGATCTACAATAAGATAACTCCTGAGATCCTGGGTAATTTATTAAAAAAATAGAAGACCTCACAGGTCCTAATGGACACCAATTTATGAGAAAATAATGAGATCTGACTAAAAAATAAGGAGATATACGATGTTGATAAAAGATTTAAAGATAGATCAAGTTTTAGAAAATAAGGAGATAGCAGAAATTTTTCTATGCTCTAATCAAGGAGGAGTGAGAAAGAGTAAGAAAACTAACACCATAGTCCTGCTGGCTAAATTTAATAATTGTTCATATAAACACAGAAAAGATGGAGATATCTTATATTTTACCGGGATGGGTAAAAAAGGCGATCAGGAGATGAAAAGACAGAATAAATCCATATTAAATGCCAAAGAGGAGGGATTTTCCCTTCATCTATTGGAACTATACGAAGATAAAAAATACATCTATAAGGGAGAGATAGAACTAGTTTCAAACCCTGTAATAGAGAGACAATTAGATGACAATAAAGAGGAAAGGGATGTATTTATGTTTCCCCTAAAAGTAAAGTAAAAATAAATTAAAGGACACTGATCTTGGTGTCCTTTTTTATTGAAATTGAATATAATCTATACTTTTTCAGACTGTGTCGTTTTTCGATGATATACCATAAATGTAAAGATGAGTCCTACTATAGCTGTAGAAATGTTGAGAAGGAAAAAATATTTATATGCCAGGGGACCATATTTTTTGATTAAATTGGCTCCGATTTTATAGTAAAAAATATCGGGTAAAAATCCAATGGCAGATATAAATCCTATTATTTTGCCGTTTATAGGCAGATTAAACTCCGGTATCAAAGCAAAGAAAATCGTATTAAACATAAGGGAAAGTATGGTGATAATTATAGTGTTAAAAACAATAAAGGATATCAACTCCACATTGCTGGGGGTAGAAATGAAAACTATTTCTGTAAAAATATATAGGAAAAAAGTCAGCATAAATAACTTCATAGCTGATCCTAGTTTATCCACAAAATAACCACTCAAAGGACCCACAATTATTTTTAAGGCATAGATCCTCAAATAGGCAAAAAGTATTATTTTAGTTTCTGAAAATTTATATAAATCATAGAGATAATTGTTTGTATAAACCATATTTGAATATAAAATATAGTTGAGAAATATAAGAATTCCAATGGACCAGACTTTTTTATTTTTTATAATATCAGGCATATCTATAGTGGTAGAAGGAACCTCTTTTAAATCTCTAAACAGATGCCAAATTAAAATTCCAAGAAGGATATTTAGGATGGAATAGGCTAAAATAATAAAATTTATTCCGAATCTTTCTGGAATGATGAAGAAAAAATATAAAATTGCAAAAATAACTCCTGCGATCCCCTTACTTCCTTCAAAGACTCCGAGGATCCTGCCGCTCTCATATTTATTCCCCAAGTTTAAAATAAGCTTTACAGAAGAAACCCAGAATAATAAAATATTTGATAGGGCAAATACTGAAAAAGCAAGGGCTAACCCGGGAAAGGACAGGTTAAATGTAGTCAATATTCCGGTCATTCCAGACAGGAGTAAGCTGAAAGAGATAAGTTTTTTAGGAGAATATTTATCTGCTAAAAAACCACTCGGAATATAGGAAAAAAGAGCTACAAAACCATAAAAAGTATAGATTTTTTTAAAACTGACAGGAGATATGGCATATTTATATTCAAATTCAATAAATAGATATTTGAAATAGTAGGGGAGAAAAAAAGTTAATCCACTGGCTATCCCTAAAATAATAATAATTATCCAACGGTTTATTTTCATATTTTAACCTCATAGTTTGTTATGTTTTTTATAAAATTTATTTTCATATTCCAACCTCATAGTCTATTGTATTTTTTATAAAATTTATTGGAAAGAATTTTTAACTTTCCTTTATTTATATAGATTTTTTCATCATTTTTCAAGAGAACAAATTCTTCTTTAAAATTGATGAGTTTTATCTGCTTTAAATTTATGATATAGCTTCTTTCCATTCTAAAAAAAAGATCTTCAGGAAGGAGAGTTTCTAGTTCTCCTAAATTTTTCCGAATAAAAAAACTTTCATTATTTATTTTAGCAAAAGATTTTTTATTGATTCTATCATAGGAAAAATAATAAATTTCTCTTAATTTTACAACTGCCTCTTCAGAAATATCAGAAAGTATAATCTCATCATTTTCATTGAAGGATAGTTTTTTTAATAAACTTTCAATCTGATTATTGCAAAATATATAGTCTTTTTTTTCTTTAAGAATAATTTTTATATTTAGTTTTTTTAATTTATTTAATTGAACTATTTTTATTTCATCGGTGTAGATAACAACTGCGAAGAAAAGATCCTCTATATCCTGTAAATTGACGATATAAGCAAGAGATTCTAAAATAAGAATATTTTCATTTTTAGTTCCCTGGGTTTCATAAATATATTTAATTTTTTTTATGGAAACATCGGAGACTTCACTGAGTAGAAAATAAAAATTTTCATTTCCTATGAAATAATTATTCATACTCATCTTCCTCGTCTATAATATTGGAAAAAATTCGTCCTATTAAATTTTTAACCTCGTTGATATCATCTTTTTTATCCATCATTTTTAAAAATTCTTTGATATAAAAAATTTCTTCTTCTTTTTTTCCCAACCTTTCTTTTAAAAGAGAGTTATCTTCATAAAAGGTATCAGATTTTAATTCTTTGAAGAGAAGCTGGTCTAAAAAGGGAGATATTTTTTCTAAAAAGAGTTTTAATTCATCGGCCTTTTTTTTATAAAAAAGAATTCTTGAATCATTTATCAAAACCATTCCAATGGGATTGTTGAGATAATTAAGTTTTATTCCCAAATCGTAGGTGACTTCATTAAATAGAACCTTTTCAGTATAATAGTTGAGTTTTAAAACTTTATTCTTAAGCTCCGCATTGTTTTTTTTTACGGGTATTAAAATACAATTAGATAATTGAAATGTTTTTATCACCTCTTCCTGGAAAACCTCTTGAAAAATATCAAGAGAATCGATAATTCTTAATTTAGATAAAATATTAAGGGCATTATATTCTACGGTAAACTGCCTGAATTTTATCCCAAAATAGAATATCTCGATGGTCATTAAAATAAAAATAAGAATCACTGAAAAACTGTTATGGAACATATATCTGGATATAAGTGAGATGAAAAAACATATGATAATATTCTTTCCTACTAGATTTATAAATTGTCTAAAGTTGTTTTCATATTCTTTGATAAAATAATCTTTTTGAAAGGCTATTCCCAGAATAAAAGAAAGAGTTACAATCATAATATAAAAACTATTATAAAAAAATAAATTCTGCCAGACTATAATGGAACTAATAATCAAATTAAAGGGATAGACAAAGAAGAAAAAAGATTTCTTTTTAAGATGTTCCCTTGAAGGTTCGGTTAACAGGGGTAAAAAAGTAATGATTGTACCTATTATCAATATTCCTATAAAAAAATATTTTATAAAAAATAATATAAATTTCTGATTATATTCAGTTACGGAATAATTAAAAATTAATGTGAAATGAAATATACTTATAACAATTCCAATAATTGAAACTAATGTAAAGAAAAGCTTTTTTCGTGTAATACATATCCCTGTTTCTTTTTGATAGAGAAAAAGCAAAAAACAACCTGTTCCCAAAACAAAAAAGAGATTGGAAATAAAGTAAAAAATAACTTTAAGAGATAAAAAAGGCATGGTTATATAAAAAAGTTCAGCCAACATAGAAACACCAAAGATCCAAAATCCATTTCTCCAATATTGGACTTTATGAAGAATTTTATTTTTGCTAAATAATAAAAAGCTGAATGAAAAAACCAAAAAACTAATGGTAGCAAGGATAAAAATATATCTTTGATAAAATAGTTGAATATTTGATTCGTTTAATAAAATTTCAGGAGATATATTATTACTAAAAATATCTAAAAAATTATTTAAGCCCACTTTTAAATTCATAAAAAACCTCCCTTCTATTGTAAATTTTTATAAAGATCAGAAAACATAAATAAACTTCCTCGTACTTAATTATACGAGGAAGCAGGTACTTAAAACAATATTTTTTTAAATAAATTAAAACCTTCTTGAAAATGTAGTTTAAATTTATCAATAATTTCTTCATTGCCCTCAAAATATGAGATATACATTCCAATTTTCTGTGGTGCAAATTCATACGAAATTCCTAATCCGTTTTCTACTACAGGTGTAAATAATACTCTTCCAATGTGTTCATAATATCCTAAAGAGGTAGTAGAGATAAAACTTTCGGTAACATTAGTATAGGCACGAGAAGAGAAAAACTTTTCAGCTATTTCGAGATTAGAACCTTCTAATTCTCCCATAAGATTTTTAAGTCCGAAGAAATGCCTGTCTATCCCTTCCCCCTTCTTACAATCTTTAATTCTAGTTTTGTGTTCCGTCTCAGCTATTTTATATAGAGAAGGAATTTTTTCTATATCGTCTGCAATTAGAGCTTCGACTAATTCTGTGATTTCAAGGGAAATAGGTCTTACACACTCAGTTCGCCCCCTGAAAAATTCCTTCACATCTACAGCTTCATAGGTTCCCTTGTATTCATTGAATGTTTTCTTAGAAGCATACTGTATTAAAAACTGAATGATGGCATCTTTACTGAAACCTTTAACGTTAGCA
>DAOUPY010000089.1 GCA_030625925.1 Fusobacteriaceae bacterium
CCTAAATAATATGTTTTAACTTCCTTACTAACTAGTATCATTTATTAATGTACAAATTAGTAATTTATTCTTCCAGAAATTCTAAAGATATATTTTTAATTTTTTTGTTATTAAAACCCCTTTGATGTTAGTGTATTCAAATGTTTCTCTAGGATGTCTTTTATCAATAAGCTTTTAAAGACTTTCCTGTTTTTAGAGAAATTTTCTCTAATTGATAAAAATTTATTCTGAAGTTTCTTTATAATACTACTAACTAGTTTTAAAATCAAGATTTTTTTGAAAAAAAAACTAATATTTTAAATAATAAAATTTCTACTTAGGTAGATTGTAGTAAAAAATCATTATAAAAAAAACATCTGGTAAAATAAGATGCAGGGTGCGTAATAAAAAAGCAGTTTTTTCATATGAAAAAACTGCTTTTAATGAATTCCCTAAAACATATAATGAACTCCTAAGATATATTGAGTAGAATCACTGGAGTTAGCGGAACTGCTGGCTATCTCTGTAAAATTATGATTGAATTTTATCGAAGCAGAAACAGCGAGATTATCCATTTGGAGTTTAAGCTGGTTAAACCATTGGAGGGAATTATCAGTTCCATAAGTCCCATTCCAGCTATTGCTATATTTTTTAGATTCTTTGGCACCAAAGACATAGTCGACCCATCCACTATATACAAATGACCAGCCATTTTCAAATTTATATAGAGGGGCAAGATAAGCTATATTGAATAAGTACCCGTCCCATTTATTCTCATTAGGTTTACCATATGATTTGGTGGCATACCTTGCAAATAGATTCATTCGAACATAATCAAATCCTTCTAAGTCAAAATAGTTTCCTATTCCTACTTGGTGACGTCTCAATCCACCCTTATAGTCTCCATTATCATAATCCAGTTGATACGAAAGAAACCATTCATTGAATCGACCAATGGACAGGTCTTTTCCTAAAAGGCCATCTAGTGAGATACGGGGGTTGATTTCCCCATAGATACTAGGTTTGACTCCGTGCATATCACTGCTTCCAGAGTTTAGGATATCGAAAAAGTCATTGAACCAATATAGATCCAATAATTTATATCTATGAAACCCTTCCATTTCCAAATAGATGTCATCAACATTTTCCCTGGTTCCATCAGCGGCATTATTTCCTTGAAATAAACTTACTTGAACCATATTGTAGTCCCATGGTTCGTATTTTGCTAACCCCAGCTGGCTGAGGCATAGCATAACAATAATTAATATTAATTTTTTCATTTTCTTTACACCTTCCTAAAATTATTATTTTGTTACATTATGTATAACCCGAGGTATCCTAAAACTCCTGAAGAGATGATGAGGATAATCGGATTGATTTTTTTCTTATAGGCTATTCCAAACATGAGGATAGATATGATAATTGTTTTGAGTTCTATCTTGTTTTCCATTATCCAAGTAGCCGAAGCAATCATATATCCTGCATATAAAATTAAAGCTGCGGTCAAGGATTTTAAAACAAAAAAAATAGCTTTCTTATAGATGTTTTCATCCAATCGCTGCAAAAATTTGGCTAAGATCAGGATAACAATGATAGATGGGAGTGCAAGTGCAAGTGTTGCTACAATAGCTCCTGGGATTCCTGCCACTCTATTTCCTACAAATGTTGCGGTATTCATAGCTATGGCACCAGGGGTCATTTGAGATATAGATAATACATTAAAAAATTCATCATATCCCATAAATCCATTTTTTTCCAACTCATTCTGTAGAAGGGGGACAGAAGCCAAACCTCCTCCAAAGTTAAAGAGTCCTATCTTAAAATACATGATAAATAATTTTAGGAGAGTTATAAAGTAAGCCATCTATTTCACCTCCAGAATAGATTTCATCTTATTTGGAAGAAAAAAGGCAGCAGCAGCTCCTAGTAGTATTCCAAGAGTGATGAGTAAAATGGGACTTAAATCAAACATCAGTAATAGAATAAATGCGATTATAAAAATAATATAACTGATTCCAGATATAAAACTTCTCTTACATATTTTTAAAGTGGAACTGGCAATAAGTCCTATTATACAGGCTCTTATTCCCAAAAAAATACTTTTAATCAATGGATTTTCAAAAGAATTTCCAAAGAAATTGTAGATCAGAGTAATGATTATAAGTGATGGAAATATGATGCCAAGGGAGGCTATAAACCCTCCTAATTTTCCAGCTTTTTTATTGCCTATAAATGTAGAGGCATTTATAGCTATGGTTCCGGGAGTCATCTGAGATATTATAAACATCTCCAAAAGTTCCTCTTCTGTAATCCATCTTCTCTTTTCTACCAATTCTTTTTCAATAAGGGGCAGCATTGCATATCCCCCTCCAAAAGTGAATAAACCTATCTTAAAAAAAGATACAAATAATTCTTTTAACATATTAAAACTCCTTTAAAACTCAAACCTATATCCTAAGCCTGATGCAATTTCACTGTGATTTATTTTTTTTCCTGTATTTTCTTTATTAAATTTAAATTGATCTTTCTGGGGATAAATTTTGTGAGAAATATCATAAATTTATTCAATCTTCCATGGACAAGAACATCTTTGTTAGTATCTATGTTTTTATACAGATATTTTGCCACATCTCCTGGCTCAGCTATATGAAAGTTTTTGAAGAGCCCCTTTTCTATCCTGTTCATCTTTTCAAAGGAAGTTTTTGTAGGGCCTGGGCAGAGGGCAATGACCTTTACATTACTGTCTCTCACTTCTTCGGCTACTCCTTCAGAAAAATTGATGAGGTATGATTTCGTTCCATAGTACACACTCATAAGTGGGCCGCTTTGAAAACCAGCTGTAGAAGCTATGTTAAATATCTTTCCCCCTCCAATTTTGAGCATATCCTGTAAAAATAATTTTGTGAGAATAGTAGGAGTGATTATATTTAAATTTATCATATCCAGGTCAGACTGACTCTCTTTTTCTAAAAATTTACCGTGGTATCCTATTCCGGCATTATTTATAAGGATATCTACTCTCAGCTGCTCTTTTCTTATTGCCTCATATAGATTGGCAGCTCCTGCTTCTCCTGCGATATCCAAAGGCATTATTTTTACATTCACCTTATATAATGACTCTAAATTTTCTTTGAGAAGGGAGAGTACGTCTTTATTTCTAGCTGCCAAGATTAGATTGTGATTATTTTTGGCAAAGATATGAGCTAAATGCAATCCAATTCCTGAGCTGGCTCCTGTTATAAGTGTGTATTTCAAAAGTTCCCCCCTTGTTTTAAATGTATAAACCATAATAAATACTTAATTATTAAGTTTATTATATCATAAAAAAGAAGCTGATTTATATAAAATCAGCTTCTTAATCTTTTTATTTTATGGATGCTTTCACACAATTATTATATTCGATACAAAATTTCTTGAATTCTGTTGCTTCTAAAGGTTTTGTAGAAAAGTACCCTTGAGCATAATCACAATTTAATTTTTTTAATAGGTCGAAAGTCTCAATATTTTCAACGCCTTCAGCTACAATTTTTAATCCCATAGATCTGCCTAAAGCAATGGAAGACTTAACTATATTATAGTCTTTTTTGTTAGTATTCATATTTTTTGTAAACATTTGATCTATTTTCAACTTGTCAAATGGCAGGTTTCTGAGATAAGATATTGCAGAAAAACCAGTCCCAAAATCATCTAAGGCAAAAGTTATGCCATATTTTTTTAAACATTCCATAACTGAGTAGACTTCTTCAAAATCTTCGATTAGATTTCTCTCTAAAATTTCAAATTCTAAACCTTTTAAGCTTTTATCATAATTTTTTAAAGTATTGGTAACTAATTTGTTTTTCAGACATGCTACAGGTGTATTTAAAGCTAATTTCATAGGAAATTCATCCCTCTCCCATTCTTCCTGGATTTCAAGGGAAGCTTTAATCAGCCAATTTGTAAAAGTATTGATTAAATTAGTTTCTTCCATATATGGCATGAATAAATCTGGAGAGATAATTCCTTCCATAGGATGAACCCATCTTATCAAGACCTCAGCACAGTTGATTAAACCAGTTTTAAATTCAACCTTAGGGTGGAAATAAAGCTGAAATTGATTATTTTCAATAGCAGCAGGCAATTCATTTAGAATGGAAAGTTTTTTATTGTGGAGTTTATTAATATTATTGTTAAAATAATAATATGAAAACAGGTTTTTCTTTGCATAAGCCCGAGCTATCTCTGCATTCTGCAACAATTTTTCTTGGGTGTCGATAAATTTTGCTATACCGATACTTAATTCGGGATAGATTAAAATATTATCTACAGAGATATGTTTTTTTAAAATATCTATTTTTTTTTCAAAAGAATGGGGGGTGTACTGATCCATCAAGAGTCCAAAAGTATTATCTCTGAAATGAAAAAGTTCAACCTTATCCTGAGATATTTTTTTTAAGTTGAAAGAAAAATTTTTTATAAAATCTTCTAAAATAAAATTACCGTACTCATTTAGAATTTGATTGAAATTTTCGATTTCAAAAAGAGTTAAATATTTACCTTGAAGATGTTTATCATCTTTGAAAAAAGTATCAAAGCATTTTCTGTTGCCTATATTTGTAATTCGATTGCGAAATGTTAGTTTTTCTATATCTTTTAATGTCATCAATATTGTATCTATAATAAATCCATATGTAGTGCTCACAAGCACAAAAAATAAAGTTCTATACATCCAGTTTTCAGGAGACTGCATCTCCATCATAGTAACATCCAAAGGAATAAAACTAGTAAGGTAGCCCGCTATAGAACCAAAAAAAAGTCCTCCTAAATATCCAAAATTAAATACTGCTAATATCAGAGGAAGATACATGAGATGTGTATAAGCATACTTAGTTCCGCCAGTGAGGTAAATAACACCTAAAACTGTAAAAATTAATATAAAAATAAGTAAAATTGAATAAAAAATATCAATTTTCTTGGGACGGTACCATTTTTTGATAAGTTTAATAAAAAATTTAGTATTCCGCACAGTAAAAACCACCCTTAAAAAGTTATATCAATATTATATCCCAATAGTTACCTTATTCAAAATTAATTTTAATAAACTTGTTATATATTTGGATATTTTATAGTGAAATTAGCAGTAAAGAGAGAAATAATAATTACGGATAGTAAAATATTATTGTATAATAGATATAGAATTGGTATGATACCTCAGAGATACAATAATAAGAAGGTGATTGAAATTGCTTATGAATAAAGAGCAAGAAAAAATAGCATATACAAAACCAAATGGACATATGCTTATAAAGGGAATAGCAGGAAGTGGAAAAACAACAGTAGGAATATGCAGGATATCATATTTATTAAATAATTATTGTCATGATAAAGATGATAATATTTTATTTATAACATTTAACAAAACCTTGGTTAACTATGTATCTTATTTTTATAATAAGGTTGATAATATAACTCAATATAATATGCATTCATTATTTGGATTCCCAAAAGACAGGGTAAAAATAACAACTGTTGATAGTTTGATGTATGGATATTTTTTAGAATATCAAAAAAAAAATAAAGTAGATTTGAAACTCAATCCAACTAACCATAAAAAACACGGTATTTTAAATGAGCTGATAGTGAAATTAAAGAAAAAATATAGTGAAATTTCTATTTTTGAGGATGGGAATGCTGCTTTTTTATTGGAAGAAATAAATTGGATAAAAGCCTGCAACTACATAGATGAAGCTGAATACCAGGAAGCCAGTAGGATAGGCAGTCTGAAATTAGGGGTGACAACTCAAAAATTACCTAAAAATTCCATGGCTAGAAAGGCAATATTTGAATTGATGGAACTCTATACGAAAGATCTTTTAAGAGAAAATACCATAGACTATAATGATATGAGATTGATAGCTCTGGAAGAGTTAGAGAATAAAACCAAGAAAAAATACACCCATATTTTGATAGATGAATGCCAGGACCTGTCCAAGGTGCAGCTGGAATTTATAAGAGGGTTATACTCCAATAAAAGTCACTCTAGTTTCACATTTCTATTTGACAGTGCCCAGAGTATATATTCCCACTCATGGTTAGGCATGGGAGGGGAACGGACATTTGCCAGTATCGGTTTTAATATGATAGGGAAGAGTAAAACTCTCAGTAAAAATTTTAGAACGACAACCCAGATATCCAAGGCAGCCTACAGTCTTCTAAATAAAAATGAGATGATTATAGGAAATTCCGACTATGTAAAACCATACCTTATTGATAGATATGGTAACTACCCAATATTTAAAGAATTTTTATCTGAAGGAGAACAGGCAGCCTATGTAAAAAAATTATTGGATGGAAGACTTTCAAAAACCCTTAAGAGTGATATAGCTATTATTGGGAGAACTAAAAACCAATTATTAAACTTTAAACTTTTAATGGAAAAAATGGGGGTAAAGACTACATTTATCGACCGTGGAAACGATGATTTTGATTCAAATGAGATAAAATTATTTACCATGCACTCTATAAAGGGTATTGAAACTAAGGTAATAATTATGATCTCTTTAAATGAAAAAATACTGCCATTTTATTCATCTAATATAGAGGAATTCAAGGAGTATGAAGAGATACAGGAACGTAAATTAATGTATGTAGGGATGACCAGGGCTATTGAGGAGTTATACCTGCTATCCTCTG
>DAOUPY010000446.1 GCA_030625925.1 Fusobacteriaceae bacterium
TTTGTTGATTTTAAAGAAAATAGAGAGCTGTTTGCCCCGGTGGGAAAATTCCTTGGTTTTAAAGGCGTGCACCATCGCGAAAGTTCAGTTGCTTAGTTAAACATATATAAGTAGACCTATAAATTTAAATAAAAGGGAGAAATTATGAAGATAAAAGACATATTTAAAAATAAGGATACCGTAATCTCATTTGAGATTTTCCCGCCAAACAATAAATTTCCCATAGAGAAAATATATAAAACCATCGATGAATTGGCAGAGTTAAAGCCAGATTATATCAGTGTAACATATGGAGCAGGGGGAACCAGCCAGAGCAGAACCGTTGAGATCACCAATAGAATCAAAAATATAAATAAGATAGAAACCATGGCTCACCTGACCTGTATAGGCGCTACAGAGGAGTCTATAAATACCACTCTGAGGCAGTTAAAAAATAATAGAATAAAAAACATCTTAGCCCTCAGAGGAGATATTCCCAGAGATAAGGTCCATGATTCAGAGTTCAGCTATGCCAGTGATCTGGTAAAACACATAAAAAAAGAAGATATTTTTTCTGTGGCAGGGGCTTTTTATCCTGAGGTGCACTTTGAAAATAATGACCTTTTAGATCTTTTTCACCTGAAGACAAAGGTAGAATCTGGAACGGATTTTTTAGTCTCACAACTATTTTTTGATAATGAAGATTTTTATAAATTCAGGGAAAAAACTCAGAAATTAAATTTAAACATACCCTTAGTTGCCGGGATATTACCTGTGACAAATTATAAACAGATTCAAAAAGTAAGGGAACTGTGTAATGCAAGGATCCCTAGGAAATTCCAGGCTATATTGGATAAATTCAAGGACAATCCAAAGGCATTGGAAGAAGCTGGAATAACCTATGCCACAGAGCAGATCATAGATTTGATAGCTTCCGGGGTAGAAGGGATTCATATCTATACCATGAATAAGGTCGATGTAACCAGAAGAATCTTAGAAAATATAAAATATATCCGTAAAGGAATCGGGGAGGCAGAGTAAAATGTCTATTCTATGCAATAATAACTTGAGAGGGATAAAAAAATCTAAAGACAGCGGCATCGTCTTTAAAAATAAAGATAATGGTGCAGGACAAATAAAAATAGGAATTATAAATTTAATGCCCTTTAAAGAAGAGACAGAATCCCAGTTTTTTAATATCTTAGGCCGATATAGTTTAAAGGTCGAAATTGAATTTTTGTATCCCGATATGCATATTTCAAAACACATCTCCATGGAGTATTTAGAAAAAAACTATATCCCTCTGAGTAAATTCAAGGAAAGGGACTATCAAGGATTGATTATAACAGGTGCTCCCATTGAGAATATCGAATTTGAAGATGTGAGATATTGGAATGAGTTAAAGTCTGCATTTAATTTGGATATTCCCAGCATCTATATTTGCTGGGCCAGCCAGGGAGCTCTATATCACCACTATAAAATTTTAAAACATCCACTAAAAGAAAAAGCGTTCGGGGTTTTTAACCATAGAGTTAATAAAAACAAATTGATCCCATTAGATGAATTTCATGCCCCCCATTCCAGAAATACCTACACTAAAAAAGAGGATATCCTAGGAGCAGGACTCACGATAATTGCCGAAAATAAAGGAGCCGGAGTGTATATGGCAGCTACTAAAGACTTAAAAAATATCTATATCTCAGGACACGGTGAATATCAAATCGACAGTCTGGATAAAGAATATCGAAGAGATTTAATAAATATTCCTGAAAATTATTATAGAGATAACGATCCAGATAAAGAGATATTATTTATCTGGGATAAACACAGGGATATTTTCTATAAAAATTGGCTACAAATGATAATCGGATAAATACAATAAAAATGGTGGCAGATAAAGGTGGGAATTATTATTCAGAAATTTGGAGGGACCTCTGTAAAAAATACAAAACGGATATTGGAAGTCGCTAAAAAAATCGTTGAAAGAAAAAAAACGGGAGATGAGATAGTCGTTGTCTTGTCTGCCCAGGGAGGATATACCGATATTCTCTTAAAAAAAGCACATAAGGTATCTAAGGCTCCTAAAAAAAGGGAATTAGATGTACTTTTATCCACTGGAGAACAGATCTCTGTAGCCCTCCTAGCCATGGCGATAGAGGAATTAGGGGAAAAT
>DAOUPY010000425.1 GCA_030625925.1 Fusobacteriaceae bacterium
ATTTTTTCTATTTGTTATATACCATTTCTAGAAGTATAATTGATTTGTAGAGAAGAAAAAATTAACTTAAGGAGATGATATCAAATGGCAAGAATAAAATTAGAATCTTCGGCACTAAAAGCTGTTGATTATAACCCTGAATTAAAAAAACTTAAAGTTTGGTTTATGGATAAAAATTTAGCTTCTGGTAAAATTAGTATAGGAGGTATATATAGTTATGCTAATATTACAGGAAATTTATATACAACATTGCTTAATGCTAAAACTAATTTAATATATGAATGTTCTCATGGGAAATGCTTTCATAGATTAATAAGGAGTCACCCAGAGAAATATCCACCTACAAAACTATCTAGTTAGAAAAGTTTAATATCATTTTTTCTTCTCTAATATAAGATTAAAAAGAAAAGCTCCTAATTTAGGAGCTTTTTAAATATCTATTAAGTTCTATCCCTCTATAGGGAAAATATATGGTGCATCAGGGGGGACTTGAACCCCCACAGGAAAACTCCCATAAAGCCCTCAACCTTACGCGTCTACCATTCCGCCACTGATGCTTAACATAGGAAATTATATAGTAATCTCCTATACTTGTCAATTTATTTCTTCAAAAGATAAAAGACAAGCCAAATATCCTAATAAATCTTTTTAAAATTTTAACCCAAATATCCTAATATAATAAATATTATAGAACTTATCCCGGCATTTAGGAGGGCATAAGGGATCTGTGTCTTCACGTGATGTATGTGATCCGATGCTGTTGCCATAGAGGACATGATGGTAGTGTCAGATATAGGAGAACAGTGGTCTCCCATAATACCGCCAGATATAGCGGCTCCTACAGCTAGATAGATATTTCCATCTAGGGTTACAGCAGTCTGAAGTGCAATGGGGATCATTATTGCGAATGTACCAAAGGATGTCCCAGTTGCAAAGGCCATTATTCCAGCCAGTATAAATACTATTACCCCTGTAAAGGCAGGATTTATAGAAGCACCATTTAACAGACTGGCTAAATATTTTCCTGTCCCCAAGGCATTTATGGAATTTCCGATGGCGAAGGCAAATATCAGTATGGAGGAGACAGGGATCATCCCTCCTACACCTTTGTAGAAATAATCCATATATTCCTTTAAATTCATGATTTTCTTACCTGTATAATATATCCCTGTAAAGATAGTTGTTGCAGATATTGCCCAAAATAATGATGTGGATCCGCTTCCCTTGGTCACATCTCCTTCACCAGTGATATAGAGTCCTGTTGGAACCATTATTACTAAAACTAAAATAGGGAGGATCATATGCCACATAGATGACTTTACTCCGTTTTTTATAGGCAGGTGGATGGCTTCCGTCTCGATTACAGGTCTGGCATCATCGGCCAAAACTTTTCCATCCTTCATGGCTCTGTCTTCGGCTTTTTTCATGGGTCCAAAATGATTACCTGTGAGGATAAAATATAGAACACTCAAGATAGTTATATATGAATATACCTGATATGGGATACTCTTTATGAGGATAGTTACAGGATTTACATCTACAACTCCAGCTGCTACCTGAGCTGCCAAAACTCCTAAGATGGTGGCTCCCCACCCGTTTAATGGAATTAATCCACAGATAGGTGCCGATGTAGAATCGCAGATATATGCCAATTTTTCCCTGGATACCCTGTATTTATCGGCTAGATCTTTGGTGATAGTTCCTGCTAATAAAATGGTGATGCTGGATTCTATAAAAACTACGATCCCTATAAAATATGCCAAAAGCATAGTTCCGCGTCTGGATTTTATTATTCTCTTTTTTTTTGTCAGATAGTCAACAAACCCTTGAACACCTCCAGAGACCTGGATCAAGGTCATGATCCCACCTATTAAAAACACAAATATTAATGTTTTGGCAGCCCAGCCTTCACTAAATACATCTACTATTCCATTTAAACTCTGGTTAAATGAAGCTATTATATTCCAATCTGTCAAGATAAGGTTGCAAAAGACTATTCCTAAAAACAAAGAGATCACAACCTGCCCGGTAGTTATAGCCAAAAGTATGGTTATAATTGGGGGGATGATACTCAAAATTCCATATTCCATCTTATTCCTCCTATTTTATTGTTGTCTGTTTAAGTATTGTAGCATTAGTTTTATGGATTAAAAAGTATCATTCAGTAATTAAAACTGTTCATAAAAATCATGGAATTCCTTAGAGAAAGTGGAGGTTCAGGTTTTCTATTGTTCATGTTTTTTGAATCCCAAAAGTTATAAACTTTTTATACTTTTATTAAACCTTTAATTTTTTAAAAGACCACG
>DAOUPY010000457.1 GCA_030625925.1 Fusobacteriaceae bacterium
AAAGATTTCCCCTCTAAATTAAAGGGGGCTAACGAAATCCTGAACCTGACCAGGCCTGATATTATAAAAGATATATATAACAGTTATATAGAGGCTGGAGCAGATATTATAGAAACCAATACCTTTAACGGCAACACTATATCTATGGCAGACTATAATCTGGGAGATTTGGCATATGAAGTATCCTTGGAAGGTACTAAACTGGCTAAATCAGCGGCCTCAGATTACTTTAAAGAGACCAAAAAAAAGGTATGGATAGCAGGTTCTATAGGCCCTTCAAATAAAAGTATAAGTCTCGATTCATCGGAAATGAATTTTGACACATTAAAGGCAGCCTATAAAAAGCAGATCAGAGGTATCCTTCACGGCGGAGGAGATCTCCTCCTTATTGAAACTATATTTGACGGTTTAAATGCAAAGGCAGCAGTTGTCGGTGCAGAAGAGATCTTTGAGGAGGAGGAGAAAACTCTTCCAATTATGATCTCAGCCACAGTGGATAAATTCGGGAGACTCTTGTCTGGACAGACTATGGAATCATTGGTTATTTCCTTGGACAGAGACTCTATCCTATCCTTTGGTTTGAACTGTTCCTTTGGAGCTGCGAAACTGATACCGCTTATTCATAAACTAGGAACATTTACCCATAAACCGATCTCTATATATCCAAATGCCGGATTACCCAACGAAGCAGGGGAGTACACTGAGACTCCCGAAGAAACGGCAGAAATTTTAGACGATCTGATAAAACATTCGGGAATAAATATTATAGGAGGATGCTGCGGTACAACTCCTAAACATATAGAATTGATAGCAGAAGCAGTAAAAAATCAAAAACCTCGAATTCTAAGGGAAAGATCTTTAGAATTTAATATATCGGGAAATGAAGTTTTAAATGAATGCGATTTTTTAATTGTAGGAGAGAGAAATAATGTAGCAGGATCCAGAAAGTTTGCAAGACTGATAAAAGAAAAAAAATATGATGAAGCTTAAGAAATTTCAAGAACCCAAGTAAATACAGGAGCTCATATCTTGGATCTTAATCTAGACGATGGATTGATAGATTCCAAAACAGAGATGAAAAAATATATAAAATTACTTTTATCTTCTACTGATACTGCTAATATTCCCATTATGATTGACTCTTCTGATTTTGAGATAATAGAGGAGGGATTAAAAAACCTGCCATCTAAAGGTATTGTCAACTCACTCAGTCTCAAAGACGGAGAAGAGGAATTTATTAGAAAGGCTGAAATAGTAAAAAAATATGGTGCAGCCCTGGTAGTTATGGCCTTTGATGAGACAGGGCAGGCAGATACGTTTAGAAAAAAAATAGAGGTTTCTAGAAGATCCTATGATCTGTTGTTGGGAATAGGTTTTTCTCCTGCTGATATTATCTTTGATACAAATATTTTAACAATTGGAACAGGAGAAAAAACAGACAGGGATTATGCAAAAGATTATATAAACTCCATAAAATGGATAAAAGAAAATTTACCCCATGCCAAAACAAGCGGTGGATTAAGTAATGTTTCATTTCCCATCTCTTTAGCTACCCTTGCCATCTCATGGAGAGAAGGAGTGATGAGTCCACTTAAGGCAACGCCATCTACCTTCTCATTTTTTATTGTGGTTAGGATCTTATCCATAGAAACCATCACTCCTAAATCGATGATCTTATACCCATTGCATTCTAAAACTGTCTTTACTATATTTTTTCCAATATCATGAACATCTCCGTCTACAGTTGCCATAACGATGGTTTTTTTTTGACCCATATCTATTTTTTCGCTTTTAATCAGGGGAGTTAAATAAGTTACGGCCTCTTTCATGATCACGGCACTTTTAACTATCTGGGGCAGGAATAACTTTCCACTATTAAAATACTCTCCTACTTTTTCCATACCTTCCATTAATATATCTTGTATTATTGAGATGGGAGAGTACTCCTTTAATAATAGATCTATAAGAGTTGTTAAATTTAATTTATTTCCATTGATTAGGTTATCTATAATTTGTACCCTTGGACCTGATTCTTTTTCTGCTGTTTTAGGAGACATAATTTTTTCTATCTGTTCATCTAACAATGAATCTAGG
>DAOUPY010000023.1 GCA_030625925.1 Fusobacteriaceae bacterium
AAAAAACCTATAATATAATTTTCCACAAAAGAAATATCTTTCAGGGGATACAGCAGTAACCTGACTATTATTCCACCTATTAAACTGATTAAAATTTTGTTTGTCAACGTCATTTTTTTCATACTTCCACACTCTCCTTATCTCGAATATATATGATAAACAATACTTCGTTTATTATCATCAAACTTAATACTGTATGATTATACTAAAAAAAATCAATTAATAAAAATATCTAAATAGTATTATATCTATACAAAAAAACTATAAATACTTATAAAGCTTAATTAGCTACTAATTTTTCATCTTTAAAAGTAATAAAATCAATTTTAAAATTAACTTTAGAGATTTATTTTTAGGAATTATTTTATTATTTTTTTATCAATTACCTTGATATTCTTTGATTTTGAAAAATCTTGAGGTATACTTAAAGTATAAAAATTTATTTCATAGGTGGTGAAATCATGAATAAAAAAAAAATAGTATGTTTGAGGTGCAAAAAAACATTTGAAACAGATCTAGATTCTGCTGGGATTCCGTATAACAAGATTTGTCCATCATGCAAAAAGAAAACATCTCGTTATGCCAGAGGATTGAGTGGAAGAGCATAACACTTTCATTTCTAAAATGAAATAAAATTAACTTTAAATAGAGGGTCTATAATGACAAGCGAAGATATTTATGATGAAATTTATATAACTATGAAAATTTCCAGTGAAAAAGGTCTCAAAATGGTGCTTAGAAAAAACTTTCAGGGTGTTTTATTTACTAATATCTCTAATGTCGATCCTCTTTTAGATCCCATTGAAAAAAATTATTTTATCTATTGTACACAAACTCGTATTAACACTTTAATAAATAATCTCACACTAGAAAATGGGAATAGGGGTAAAATTAAATTACGAAATTTCTTTGCCAAAAGTCATAAAAAATTGTGGGGTCGATATCCAACATTTTAAAATAATGAAAATAATAGAAAATATTTGATCTAAAACTCAATTTTTAGTTATACGAGGATCTATATTTTTGACACCTTCTCTCAGACAGTACTCTTCTTTGTCTTTTTCCAAAAATTCTAATCTCTGATCTTCTGTTTAAGATATCAGTCCTCAAGATTTATTTTTTAAGCAACTTTACATTTTTCTGAACATCTATCGGATTCTCAATTTTTTTTATCATTCTTACTTCTAATAACGATTTATATATATATTTAAGAATAATTTTTGTTGCTACTTCCAATCATAGCCGTTATTGGGATTTTCAGCATCGGTGAAACCTGTAAACTTTGAGGTTCTTTTTTTTGTATAAAATTTATTGAATCTCAAGATAAACTTGGGTATACTTAAAATGACAGAAAATAAATTCTAAAAAAAGTTTAGTCACCAAGAATAGTAATTAAAATTAACCTTTCATAAAAGAAAAGAGGTTTTAAGTTTTTCATATCATATATAAGGAGGAAAATCATGAAATATATATTAATATTATCACTAGTACTGCTGGTAGGGTGTTCTGCTACCCCCAAAAAAGAAACAGGGATAGTCGGAGGAAGTTTTTATCCTTGTCCAACTAGTCCAAATTGTGTCTCCTCCATGGCCCCTAAGGAGGATTCTCACTATATAGAACCCATAGTCTATAACAATATTACAAGAGATCTTGCAAAGATAAAAATTCTTGCTATCTTAAAAACTCTAGAAAACACCACTGTTGTAGAAGATGGAGACGAATATATCCATGCAGAGGTCAGATCATCCTTTTTTAAATTTATAGACCATGTGGAATTTTATTTTCCTGTGGACCAAAATATTATCCATGTCAGATCTTTAGCTGAATCCGGATATAGTGATTTTGGAGTAAATAGAAAGAGAATGGAAAAAATAAGAGTGAAATTCTATGAATAATATTTTTACAGGAGTTTATATACTGAATATTATCTTTATAATTATTATTATATTTTTTGAAAAAAGAAAAAATACAAGTACTATAATATGGATCCTCATCCTTAGTTTAACTCATATATTTGGTTTCATCCTCTACCTTTTTTTTGGCTTAAGTCTAAGAAAAAGGAGGTTTACCCGTAAATATTATAAACAATTTTCATTTGATAAGAAAAAATTTAAAGAAGATACCGTGAGCGATACAAGCTCCCATCCACAGAATAGTCTAATCCAGCTCTTTAATGTAAAAAACCATGCCTATTTAAGAACAAAAAACGATATTAAAATATACATCCATGGGGAAAAGTTTTTTAAGGATCTCACATCTGCTATCAGTTCTGCCAAAAAATATATCCATATGGAATATTTTATCTTTGAAAATGATCAGATAGGCAATGAAATTATGGATCTACTGATAAATAAAGTTAAAAATGGAGTAGAAGTGAAATTAATCTATGATGGGATGGGCTGTATCCATATATCCAATAAGTTTTTTCAAAGACTTCAGGATGCAGGAGGAGAGGTTCTCAATTTTTTCCCACCGCTATTTTCACGATTTGGCCTCAGAGCCAATTATAGAACCCATAGAAAAATAGTTTTAGTTGATGGGAAATGTGGTTTCCTAGGCGGCATGAATATAGGAGATGAATACCTCGGGAAAAATAAGAGCTTTGGTCATTGGAGGGATACCCACCTCCGAATAAAGGGATCTGGTGTTTTGGGCTTAGAAAAAGAATTTTTAATAAACTTAGATTTTATGAGGGAGCAAAAATCATTCTTCAAAAGAAAAAAGAAGAAATTAAATTATTCTGTTGATGATTATCTGCACTTTGAAAAAAGCAGCGGTCACAGTGATTTACAGATAGTCAGCAGTGGTCCTGATTATGAAGAACCATTTATAAAAAACGGCATCTTCAAGATGATTACAGGGGCGAAAAAAAATATCTATATACAGACACCATATTTTATCCCCGATGAGACAATCTTAAATGCTTTAAAGATTGCTATTATGGGTGGTATCGAGGTAAATATTATGATTCCCTCTAAACCTGACCATTTTTTTGTTTATTGGGCGACCCTTTCCTATATTGGGGATCTGGTTAAACTGGGAGGCAGATGCTATAACTATGAGAAAGGGTTTTTACACTCTAAAGTTGTAATAGTCGACGACGAGATTTGTACTATTGGATCTACCAATATGGATATCAGGAGTTTTTTATTAAACTTCGAAATAAATGTTTTTGTCTACGACCCTAAGATAGCATTGGAATTAAAGGCCGCTTTTTTAGAAGATATCAAGGATTCTACCTTGATGACTTCTAAAAAATATAAGAATAGAAGTTTTATAATAAGGTTTAAAGAATCGATTTCTAAGCTCCTTTCGCCTATCATGTAAAAAAACTTATATCCTTTGACTTTGCTAACTTAACGTGTTAAAATGACAGGTGTAATTTATAAGTTGGGAGGTAAGTAATGACATTATTAAGAGTAACATTATTTGGTTTTTTATACTTTTTAAAATTAAATATATTCAAACTATCTAAAGTAAAAAAAATAGAGGTTGAAAAAGACCGTGTTTTTTATGCTAGAGATTTATTTAGAGGGTTTGGAAGGGGAATACTCCAAAGAACCAATGCTGTGGTAGAGGTGATTTATGAAGATGAGGAAGAGTTTAAAAGCCTTTCTATGGAGGAGCCTCTGGTTTTAATCTCTAACCATCAGAGTAATATAGATATTCCTGTTATTCAAGGATACTTTCCTTTTGTACCTGGATTTATGGCTAAGAAAGAGATGGAAACTTGGATGTTTTTTAAAACCTGGATACCTCTGACTAACTCTATATTTATAGATAGAAAAAATCCCAGAGAGGGGATAAAGGCTATTAGAAAATCTGTAAAATTTGTCAAAGAGGGCTATCCTATGCTGGTTTTCCCAGAAGGAACGAGATCTGACAGTGGAAAAATAGGAGAATTTAAAAATGGCGGGTTCAAGGTAGCCATCGATTCTAAAGCAAAAATTATACCAATTACATTAAAAGGAACCTATGATATTCAAAATAAAAACGGTATTAAGATGTTTAAAAATAAAAGTGTAAAATTAATCATTGGTAAGATAGTCGATACCAAAAATTACGATAAAGAAGGTTTAAAAAATATTCATAATGTAGTCAAGGAAATAATTCTAAATAACTATAATAAATACTAGGAAATAGGGTGATTTTTTCACCCTTTTTTTTATAAGGTTTAAATCTCTAAGATTTTCCTAAGATCAGTTGAAAAAGTCTTGAATAAATGGTAGAATATAGTTTGTGTATAAAATTATATTTTTTTTAATAAATCGGGAGGAAAAATGATATCAATAATTCGTAATATAAACCTCAAGAATGAAGTTCTTGCAGGTATTACAGTAGCTTTAGCTCTGGTTCCAGAAGTTATAGCTTTTGCCTTTGTAGCTGGAATCGACCCATTAATAGGTCTTCATGCATCGGTTATCATCGGTCTTTGTGCTGCAATATTTGGCGGTAGACCTGGAATGATCTCTGGAGCAGCAGGAAGTGTAGCTGTAGTTTTTGTAGCTTTAGTAGCCAGACATGGGGTAGAATATTTATTTGCCACAGTTGTCTTGATGGGATTAATACAAATACTAACAGGTGTATTTAAATTGGGAAAATTTGCACGTATGATTCCACATCCAGTTATTCTTGGGTTTGTAAATGGTTTAGCCATCGTCATCTTTTTAGCTCAATTAAATCAATTTAAAGTTGATGGGAAATTGATGGCAGGGGCACAACTATATGTAATGGTCGCTTTAGTAGTATTAACAATGGCAATCGTCCATTTTTTACCAAAATTTACAAAGGCTATCCCAGCATCTCTTGTGGGAATAGTCGTAACTACTGGTTTAGCTATGTGGTTAAATAAAATAGGAATTCACATGCCTAATGTTAAAGAGTTTGCAAAGGGTGGAATATCTGGCGGGTTGCCACAATTTCATATTCCAAATCTACCAATCAACCTTGAATCTTTAGAAATCATAGTTCCATTTGCAGTAACTGCAGCACTTGTTGGTCTTATTGAATCACTATTGACACTTTCATTAGTTGATGATCTTACAGATACTAGAGGACAAGGAAACCGTGAGTGTATTGGACAAGGAATAGGAAACCTCCTCAACGGATTTATGGGTGGTACCGGTGGTTGTGCCATGATCGGTCAGTCTATCGTTAATATCACAAGTAATGGTAGAGGAAGACTTTCGGGGATTGCCACAGCATTATCACTTTTATCATTTGTTTTATTCGGTTCTAAAATAATTGAAATCATTCCACTGGCAGCTCTTGTAGGAGTAATGTTTATGGTAGTTATAGAAACCTTTGCCTGGGATAGTTTAATGTTAGGAAAAAAAGTTCCTTCAAAGGATATTGCTATAATACTAATCGTTGCAGTTATTACAGTTTTACATGATCTAGCCCTTGCGGTTATCATAGGAGTTATCATCTCAGCATTAATTTTTGCTTGGGAAAAAGGTAAAAAAATTGGTGCTAGAATTGAATTCAAAGAAAATGGAGCAAAAATATATAGATTAGATGGTCCGCTATTCTTTGGTTCTGCAGTAAGTTTCAAGGAGTTATTCACTCCAAAAGAAGATCCAAAAGAAGTATATATCGACTTTGCTAATTCTCATATCAGTGATCATTCTGCCATCGAGGCAATAAATGCCATCACAGAAAAATATAGTGAATTAGATAAAAAAATTCAGCTAAAACATCTTAGTCCAGATTGTTTAGTATTATTAAAAAATGCTGAGAAAATAATAGAGGTAAATGTATTAGAAGATCCTAGATACCACGTAGCAGATGACAGTTTAGCATAAAAAAAAGGAGGAAAGTTCATATGAACTCTCCTCTTTTTGTTTTACTTATTTATTTACTAATTCTTTTATTTTCTCTATGAAAAGATCTATATCTTCCTTTAAGATATCAAAGGACATAACGAACCTGACTTCTGAAGTATTTGGATCCCAGACGTAGAAATAACAAAACTCCTGCAGGGGTTCTATTATTTTTTCAGGTAAAATTGCAAACACAGTATTCCCTTTTACCTCATTGGTTATAGAGATATCCACTTTTAAGAGTTCACCTTCCAGATATTTTGCCATATCATTTCCAATTTTAGCATTTTCATACCAAAGATTATCCTCTAAAAGAGTTATATACTGAGCTGCTATATATCGCATCTTTGAATGAAGTTGTAAATTTTGTTTTCTGAGGTACTCAAACTCCTCTATTCTGTCCTTCAATTTTTCATTGAAAATAACTGTAGCTTCACCGAACATAATTCCATTTTTAGTTCCACCAAATGAAAGTATATCTACTCCGCATCCCCTTGTCATCTCCTCCAACGAACATCCTAAAGTCACTGCTGCATTGGAAATTCTGGCACCATCCATATGAAGATACATCCCATGCTTCTTGGCAAAATCAGATATCTCTTTTATCTCATCTAAAGTATAGATAGTTCCATTTTCTGTGGCCTGACTGATGGAGATAATGGATGGATTAGGCCTGTGAAACGTATCTTTAAATAGCAGGTATTTTTTAGCTTGTTCGACATCTAATTTACCATCTGTAGTTGGTACAGTTAACATCTGCATTCCTGTCACCTTGGCTGTTGAACCAGTTTCGTCTGTAAATATATGTGCAGTCTCAGGACAAATGACAGCACTCCCTATAACTTTTAAGATATCCAAGGCAAAAACATTTGATGCAGTGCCGTTGTATACAAATAGTGTTTCTACCGGTCCAAATATTTCATTGAACTTTTCCTTGGCTTTTGCTGTATACTGATCTCCTCCATATGGAGACTGGTGTCCACTATTAGCCTCTATTAAACTTTTCATAATATTAGGATGTACCCCGCTATAGTTATCACTTGCAAAACTTTTTTTCATCTATTCCCCCCAAAAAAATTATTTTTTTCTTAATTCATTATACTCCTCTACTTTTTCTTTTAATTTTTTTATCTGTACAGGAGTAAAATTTTCCCCTTTTAAAACTTCAAAGTCAAAGTTTTCTAGTTGGCAAAGATACTTTATTCCTATTTCCATCAAATAAGAAACGAAACTTCTATATCTAAAGAATACCTTAGATATCCTGTGTCCATAGACTAAGTATTCTTCTACCTCTGAACTAAATTCACCATGTTTAAATTTAATATACTCATTTTCAGCATTATTTACCTTTGTTTTAGAGATTCCATCCTCTACTAATTTTTCAAAATTGAAATTTTCTAACTCACTTACATATATAAGTCCTAAATTTTCACATATTTTCTTAAATTCATCATGCTTTCTTGCAGAGTAAAGATCCGTAATTAAAACTCTATATTTGGATTTTTCTCTGATCATCTTAGATTCTTTTGGCTGCTTTAAGATCTCATTTTCTTCCCTTAATTCATCCACGGCCTTCTCAATTTCTATTATTTTTTTGGCTGTCTCATAATTTTCAGCTATTAATTTTGTATTTTCCAACTTTAAATTTCCATTTAATCTTTTTAAATCTATATTTTCTGTTTTAACCTTGTCAAATTCTAAGGTGATTTTTTCAAATTGTCTGTCATGGGGAGATTTAGATATTTTTTCTATTTCTACATCTTTTTCTTGGATGACTATTGCCAGCTCACCCTCTCTAGCCTTGATCTTTATTATTTCATTTTGCAAATTATCTATTAATATATTTAACTCAGATATTTTTTCTTTTTCTTTAATTCCAAATAAACTCATACGCTCCTCCATATTTTTTCTTTTATTATTAAGTATAATAGAAAAAATTAATAAATTCAACCTTAAATTATTCTATGAATAATTTTTTAAAAACTGTATAATAAACAGGGAGGTGAAATATGAAGTTAAAACAATTTATTATTATTCTGATATTATTAGTTCTAGGAGGGTGCAGCAGCCTTGACTTCCTAACTAAGGAAACAAAGTTTAAGGATCTAAAAATGAAAAATGGTAGTTATTATAAAAATGAAAAACTCTATACAGGTGATGCAGGATCTTTCTATGACAATAAAAATAAAAAAGCCTTTGGAACTTTTAAAGAAGGTAAATTCCATGGAGAATTTTTATTTTTTTATGAAAGCGGCAGTTTAAAGTCAAAGATGAATTTTGTTGAAAATAAATTAGATGGTGCAAAATACCAATATTACTCCAACGGTAATGAAAAAATCGTGGAGAATTACAGTCAGGGAAAATTAAATGGGATGCTGACAGAGTACTATGAAAATTCAGCTATTAAATTTGAAGTTCGATTTAAAGATGACAACATGATTGGAGATGCTGTTTCCTACGGAAAAGACGGAAGTATTACTGATAGAATAAGCTATGAGATGGATGAAGAGTAAAAAAGTGATAGATTGAGTATATACAGATACTCAATCTATCACTTTTTTATTTTTTAATACTTATCTATAAAAATTTCAAATACTACCCTGTCCCAAGAAATTTCCCTCTGAGATTCTATATTGAAATAAATTTTTGTACCCTTTTCTAAAATTTGAGCTGTAGAATGATCAAAACTTATTAAAAAATCAGCGATTTCCCCGTCTCTACTTAAAGTTTTTACAGAGTTTTTTAGAGGTAACTTTGTTTCTCCCTCAATGCTTACCTTTAAATCTATTGGCTCAGTTGAACTTATATTTCTGACTCTAAATCTAGTTCTTTTTATCTTTAGAGGATCAATTTCCTTTGGGACAACTACTTCAAATGATTTTGAAGTAACTCCTTTATTTAGATCATCCAGCCGGTAAGTCAGGAGATCCAGACTCTGTTCCCCACAGATATCCAGCTGAATAGCATTTCCAATAGACTTACCGTCCATCCCTTTGCCTAAAAGGTGCATGAGTTTGGCAATGGCCGCTTCTGGGGTAAGATCCATACCGCTAACTACACCTGCATCTAAAAGCCTTGTGCTGGCATCATAGAGGCCCATCTTAACCATCCCAGTAGGGCATTGGCTGATATTCACAACGGTAACACCTAATTTTACAATTTCTTCAATAACAGAAACAAAGGCATCACTGGTAGGGGCATTTCCATTCCCGTAAGTTTTTAAGATGAGTCCCTTGATCTCATCAGTTTTAAATATTTTTTTTAATATCTCAGGGTTGAATCCCGGGAATATATCAAAGACCAATACATTTGTATTCATTGAATAATCTACATAAAACTCTTTTTCTGTTGGCTTTCTAATTTTTGATATATCTATCTTTATTTCCGATCCTGCTACTCCTAAATTTGAGTAGTTTGGAGTTGAAAAGCCATAATAATTACTTGCATCTAGTTTTCTAGATCTATTTCCCCTGAGGAGATGATCTCTAAAAAATATAGATACTTCTGGAACTAAACTAATGTTATACAGATCCGATCCTGCTATTTGGATAGCTGTTACTAAGTTTTGAAGAGCATCACTCCTAGGGTTTTCCAGGGGTACTTGGGATCCAGTCAAGATCACAGGCTTACTCAAATTATTCAGCATAAATGAGAGGGCTGAAGCTGTAAAAGCCATGGTGTCGGTTCCGTGGAGAACCACAAACCCACAATATTTATCATAATTTTTTTCTATTATCTGGGCTATCTCAATCCAAATATTTGGATTCATATCTGAAGAATCAATGAGCTCCTCTACCTGAATATATCCAGTATCAAAATTATTTAAAAGTGGATAGCTTGCTGCTATTTCATTCCAATCTTCTGCAGGTTTCAATGGACTCAATGGATTTCCCTTCTCAATATGAACCATTCCAATAGTTCCGCCTGTATTAATTACTAGTACTTTTTTCATCCCACTCCTCCAGATCTTATAGTTTATATAAATATGATTATTTCTTTTTTTTGTACATATTATTATACTTTTTTTTTTTGATATATGGAAGTTTTTTTTAGAAAATTGTATTTATTTTGATTATTTCATCTTAAAAGCTGACGTTAATTATTTAACGACTAATAATCTATAGCCGGTAATTGATCAATAGAACGTGGATTACGCGGATCTATTGGATATTCACTGATTATGACAACAATTCAAAAGCCTTAACGCTGACTAAAATCTGACGCTTAAATACAGACAAAACCAGACCTTTTCTATTTCTTTGCTACTAAACTAACCTGCGTAATCTGCGACTAAAAAGATTATCTTTTTTTGACACAGATTTCTATGGATTAAAATCCTAATTTCCACAGATTTAAAACCCTTACACTAAGCCCATAAAATTTTAAATCTCTAATTTTGTTTCTAAGCAATTTCAAACGTCAATTGTTAGAATTTAAATGGAGCTGATTATAACCATAAAAATCAAGGTTAGGCAACTAAAAAAGGACAAAAGATTTAGTTGATCTCTTGTCCTTTTTATTATATTGAATAAAGTCGCTGAAATTATTGCTGTGTAATAGATAAGTTTTGCTAGTATTTGCTTCTAAACACTTATCTTCTTCCGCCTTTAAAACTTTTTTTTCATATTGAGAATACAATTCTTCTAATTTTATTAATAATTCTTTAGAAATTTTCATTTTGCTCTTCAAAATTTAATCTTTATAATCTATACACTCTATACAATAATATTTCAATAAAATCATTATTTATCTACTGATGTGTAGAGGAATAGAGCTTTAGTTCTAGTTGAGAGTTTTGTTTGTACAAAACTTTTAACAGATTAGAAGATATAATCTCAGAGTTGGAGTGTGTTGTGGAGGAGGTCTATTTTAAG
>DAOUPY010000353.1 GCA_030625925.1 Fusobacteriaceae bacterium
AGTTATCTCCAGCTCGGTATTTCAATGGATAGAAGATAAAGATAAATTATTTGAAAAAATATCCAGAGCTGCAGATACCCTGATATTTTCAATCTACATAAAGGGAAATTTACTGGAAATTTCAGATCATTTTGGTATCTCCTTAGAATATCTGGATATGAAAGAATTAAAAGATCTCCTAAGTCCTTATTTTAAAAAGATCAGCGGATATGAGGAGGAGTTTAAGTTAGCTTTTGATACTCCCATGGAGGGATTGAAACACCTAAAAAACACCGGGGTTACAGGTATAGGGCAGACAAATATTCAGAAAATTAGGAGTTATTCTGCAAAAAAATTAACCTACAAGGTTGGATATTTTATCTGTGAAAAGTAATTTTAAGATATTTTTTAAACGCAGGGGAGGGATAGAATGAAAAAAAATATAGACATTGAGTCCTGGCCGAGGAAAGCACAGTATAAACTTTTTAAACAAATGGATTATCCACATTTTAACATTTGTGCCAATGTAGATATAACTGAGATGTATTCGTATATAAAAACAAAAGAAATCTCTTTTTTTAGAGCAATGATATTTTTGACTTCTAAAACAGCAAATAAGATAACAGAATTTAAATATAGGATGGAGGATGACAAGGTAGTCCAATATGATTCTATCCACCCATCTTTTACATTTTTAACTCAACCAGAGGTATTCAGCTTCTGTCATGCAGATTATACAGATGATTTTCAATGTTTTTTGGAAAGTGTTGAAGAACAAATAGAACAATTAAATGGAAAGGTTGATGTAAAAGATGAACCCAATAGGAATGATCGTGTATTTATAACCAGCATGCCATGGGTTTCATTTACAAGTGTAACCCACCCAATAAATTTATCACCCAGTGATTCCATACCAAGGATAGCGTGGGGGAAATACTTTGAAGAAAATGGGAAATTAAAATTACCGGTTTCAGTTCAGGTGAATCATGCATTGATGGATGGTCTGCATGTAGGAAAATATTTTTCTTTATTACAGGACATTTTAGACAATCCAGGTGCAAACTTTTAGATTATTTTTAGGGGTATGGAAT
The DNA here is from genome assembly GCA_030625925.1 of Fusobacteriaceae bacterium. GTDB lineage: Bacteria > Fusobacteriota > Fusobacteriia > Fusobacteriales > Fusobacteriaceae > Psychrilyobacter. The sequence continues at coordinate 1,071 of DAOUPY010000353.1, forward strand.
TATTCTATAGATTATTTCAAAGATAATCTTTGAGATATACGGTGATAAATGATAGAATATATGTTGAAATTTTAGGAGGTTAGGATGAATTATTCAGATAAATTATTTATACAAGAGGCAAAGGATATATTAGCTGGTGCCGGGAATGACGGATTGGATGGAGTAAGACCTGTATGGTCAGACGGAACTACTGCGAATACAGTGGCAAAATTTGCATCAATCACAAGATATGATCTGTCTAAGGGGTTACCGATAACTACCTTAAGACGTCAATATTGGAAGGGTGCTATTCAGGAGTTGATATGGATATGGGTGAAAAACTCCAATAACATCAAGGATCTTCCATTAAAAATATGGGATTCTTGGGCTGATGAAAACGGAAGTATAGGAAAAGCATACGGATACCAGCTGGGAAAGAAGATAGATTTTCCTGAGGGAAAGATGACTCAGGTAGAGAGACTTATCTATCTATTGAAAAATAAACCCGGCGATAGAAGGATGGTAGTAACTATCTGGAACAATGAGGATATGAAAGATATGGGACTGGTTCCGTGTGCTCATACCATTACTTTTTCTGTAATAGGCGGGAAACTTAATGCAGTCCTGGATCAGCGTTCAGGAGACTTCTTAGCGGCTTCTGGACCTGGTGGGTACAATGAGATACAGTATGCTGCTCTAGTGTATATGATGGCTCATATTGCAGGCTTAGAAGTAGGAGAGTTTGTTCACCTCACTGTAAATCATCATATATATGACAGACACATCGATTATGTAAAGGAAATGGTTGCCATTGGAGAAGAATTTGAGACAGAATCAGACCTGCCAAAATTGATCATTAAAAATAAGGTCGAAAATTTCTTTGATTTTACCATCGATGATTTTGAATTAGTAGGATATGAACCGAAATCCAAATCAAATAAGATTGAGATAGCTATATAGGAGGGAATTTATGGTTAATATGATCTATTCTATCTCCTACAAGGAAAATATTGTCGGAAATAGAGACACAAATGATCTGGTATTTAATATCAAGGAAGATCTTCAATTTTTTAAGGAGATGACCATTGGAACTACTATGATCATGGGAAGAAAAACTTTTGAATCTTTACCTACCGGGGGCTTACCCAAAAGAAAGCATGTGATAGTTTCAAATAAGATAAAAACAACTACAGATGCTAAAGAAATTTTAGGTGGAAAATATATTGAAAATTTAACATTTATAAATTTAGATGAATTAGAGGAATATATTAAAGAGGAAAGCAAGGTCACCAATATCTCCATTATTGGAGGAGCTATGCTTTATACCCACTTTTTAGAGGATAAAAATCTATTTGATTTATTATCCAATGTCTATGCTACCCAGGTAGAAAGAATCCCGGAGATTGAAAATCCTGTAAAATTAATGGGTCATGGGGACTTAAAGGAAAGATGTAGTTTTGAAGTTATTAAGACCGGCCAGGGAAAGGACAGGTTGGATAACAATAATTTAGTAAACTATAAAGTTGTCAGATATTTTAAAGAAAATATTTAGAAAATTGATTTGTACAAAATATATTTTTAATTGGAGAGTCCAAAAGACTCTCTTTTTTTGTATAGACTAAAATAAAGAAATTTAAATGTATAAATACTTACTGCGATCATACAGAAGTTTAGAACATCTTTTTGACACAGATTACACAGATGTAAAAACTAAATTTCCACAGATAAAAAAATCATTAATTTATTGAACTAAACTCACTAAGTAGAGTCTAAAAAATAATCCAA
>DAOUPY010000029.1 GCA_030625925.1 Fusobacteriaceae bacterium
TTCTAGAATATCCTGGAAATATAGTGGTATTAGGGGATGTTAACCCAGGCTCTATTGTGAAAGCAGAAGGAAATATAATAGTCATAGGAACTCTGAATGGTGTAGCCCAGGCTGGAATAAAGGGTAATGACGAAGCATTTATTGTAGCTTCTAACATGAATCCGTTTCAATTGAAGATAGACGAAGTTTTATTTAAAAATTACAGCAGTAATATATTGTTTCGTAGTAAACAAATTATACGAAATAAAAATAATATAGCTTATTTAAGAAATAATATATTGATAATAGATAAATTAACAAGAAAAACCCTGAAAAATATTGTCGCAACTTAGGAGGAACTAAGATATGGGAAAAGTATATGTGGTTACATCTGGAAAAGGTGGGGTAGGAAAAACAACAACAACAGCCAACCTAGGAGTTGGCCTGGCCAAAAATGGCAGCAGTGTAGTATTGATGGATGCTGATATAGGTCTTAGAAATTTAGATGTAATATTGGGATTAGAAAATAGAATAGTTTATAATTCTATGGATGTTATGGAAGGTACTTGCAGGTTGAAGCAGGCCTTGATAAAAGATAAAAGATATGATAAATTATTTTTACTGCCAGCTTCTCAAACAAATGATAAAATGGATGTTTCAACGGATATGATGAAAAAATTAGTAGCTGAGCTGAAGGAAAAGTTTGACTATGTATTGATTGACTGCCCGGCAGGAATTGAGCAGGGATTCAAAAATGCCATAGTGGGGGCAGATGAGGCGCTGATAATAACAACTCCAGAGATATCTTCCATAAGGGATGCAGACAGGGTAATAGGGCTGCTTGCTGCCAGTGAAATGGGAGAGATTAAACTTATTGTAAACAGGGTAAAGATGAAGCTGGTCAATGAGGGGAATATGCTGCATATGGATGATATTGTAGATATATTAGGACTTGATATAGTAGGTGTAGTTCCAGATGATGAGGAGATAGTAATCTCCACAAATAAGGGGGAGCCTGTTAGTGTAAAGGCTATGTCACCTTCTGGGAAAGCATATATGAATATTGCAGGCAGGATAGTAGGAGAAGATATCCCATTTTTAAATATAGACGAAAAGAGAAGTTTTGCCAGTAAATTTAAAAACTTCTTTTCTAGATAGGTGGGGGGATAGATATGTTTGAAAAATTATTTGGAAGAAAAAAATCCAGTGCAGTAGCCAAGGATAGATTAAAATTGGTTTTAATCCATGATAGAAGACTGATCTCTAATACTGTTTTAAATCAAATGAAAGATGAACTTATTAAAGTTATCTCAAAATATATAAAGATAGAGCAGGAAGAGATCAATATTCAATTTGATGTAGAGACTGGAAATAGAAATAAGGGAGCACTGATAGTAAATGTTCCTGTAAAAGAGATATTAAAAAGATAATAAGTAGAATTATTATTAACATAGTCATAAAAAAAAGATTCAAAGCCACAGGCTTCGAATCTTTTTTTTTAGTCTCCCTTTTTGTTTACTACGAAGGTAAGTGGACAACCTTCAAATCCAAAGGCTTCTCTAAACTTATTCTCAATATATCTAATATATGAGAAATGTAATAATTCTGGATGGTTACAGAATATAACAAATTTAGGAGGAGCAGCTGAAACTTGTGAACAGTAGTTAACTTTGATAACTCTACCTTTTCTAGTAGGAGGAGCATTTAAAACCATAGCTTCTTTTAATACAGTATTTAATAATCCTGTACTAATTCTCTTATGATATTCTGCATGAATTAAGTCTACATGATCGATTAATTTTAATGTTCTTTGACCAGTTAAAGCTGATACAAATTCGATAGGAGCATAACTTAAGAATGGCAGTTCAACCCTTAAATATTCTCTCATTTTATGCATAGTTTTAGTTTCTTTTTCTACAATATCCCATTTGTTTACAACAATAACAAGAGGTTTTTGTTCCTCATGTGCGATACCTGCGATCCTCTTATCTTGCTCAGTAAGACCGTCGTGACCATCTATTAATAGGAAACAAACATCTGCTCTTTTGATACTCTTGATTGCTCTAAGTACAGAGTAATATTCTAAATCTTCTTCTATTTTTGATTTTCTTCTGATACCAGCTGTATCTATAAGTACATATTTTTCATCGTTGTGTACAAATGATGAGTCAACAGAGTCACGGGTAGTACCAGCAATATCACTTACTATACTTCTTTCTTCTCCTAATAATCTATTAGTTAAAGATGATTTACCGGCATTTGGTCTACCGATAAGAGCAATCTTTATCCCATCTTCCTCTTCAGGCATCTCTAATTGGTTGATATGTTCTACAACTGTATCTAACATATCTCCTAAGTTTACCTTATGTTCTGCTGATACAGGAGCCAGGTCTTCAAATCCTAATCCCCAGAAATCATATGTATCTTCTAATTGAGCTTGGTAGTTATCGATCTTATTTACACATAGGATTACATGTTTGTTTTTCTTTCTAAGTAGGTAAGCTACCTCTTCATCTAAGGCAGTAACTCCAGCTTTTCCATCTACAACAAACAAAATAACGTCAGCTTCGTTCATAGCAACTTCAGCTTGTTTTTTGATGTTAACCATCATAAAGTCATTATTTCTAGGCTCTAATCCACCTGTATCTACTAAAACAAATTCAGTTCCACACCACTCAGTTTCTCTGTAAAGTCTGTCTCTTGTAACACCTGGCTGGTTATCAACGATAGCTACTCTATCTCCTACTAATTTATTAAATAGAGTAGATTTCCCAACATTTGGTCTACCGACTATGGCAACTATTGGTTTCATAATTTATTTCCTCCTATTAACTCCTTCCTTATTAGTGTTTTCTCGTGAATCGAGAAACTATAAGAAGGGGGAGTAATTTTATTTTTTCTTCTTAAATTTATTTGTACCCTTGAACTTATTCTTCTTAGGTTTATTATCTTTTTCATGACCATGGACTGCTTTATCTTTAGATTCTTTATGGTTTTTATTATAAGAATTTCCCATATATCCGTTTTTGGCATCTTTATCTATTAAAATATCTTTTTGTTTATATTTTCGAGCTGTATCCTTTTCCACCTTCATAGATTTCCCTGTAAATGGATCTATCTCCGTATAATACATGAGGGTAGAATATGTCGACGGTGTAGGAGTAAAGATTTGAACCTGTTCAGGATTAATCCTTAGTTCATGACTGGCAAAGTTCTTGAGATCCTTCATATGCCTCTCATTACACCCTGGATGAGCAGCGATCAGATAGTAAGTTAAAAATTGCTTTTTACCCAGCCTGTCATTTACCTTATAAAATTCATCTTTAAATCTTTTTAATACATCCTTACCCTGTTTTCCCATAAGACCTAGGATCTCATCTTCGGTATGTTCAGGAGCTATCTTTAACTGTCCCGAAACATGATCTTTAACTAAATTTTCAAGGTATAAAGAGCCGCATTTATTGTCATCCATAACAAGATCATACCTTATTCCGGAAGCTATAAATACTTTTTTTACTCCCTCTACTTTCTTGACTCTATCCAGTAATTCTAGTTGTTTATTATGATTTACATCTAAGACCTTGCAAGTTTTAGGATACATACACCTGATATCCTTACAGGCTCCTAATTTTTGCTTTTTCAGACACTCAATCCCATACATATTAGCTGTGGGACCGCCCAGGTCAGAAATATATCCCTTAAATGATTTCATTATAGAGATATCTTCAACTTCTTTTACAATGGAGTCTATACTTCTTTCAGTGATAGTCCTCCCTTGATGGACTGCAATGGCACAAAAATTACATTCTCCATAACAACCTCTATGGGTAGTAACCGAGTGCTTAATAGTATCTAGAGATTTTACATCTCCCATTTTTTGATAGTATGGGTGAAGTGCTCTCTCATATTCTAATCCATAGATCTCATCCATCTCCTCAGTAGTTGGGATTATAGATGGTGGATTTTGTATAAGATATCTGGTATCTTGTTTTTGTGATAATCCTACAGCTGTTATATGATCATTATTAACATAAAATTTTTCAAATGCTTCGATAAACTTATGTTTATCAGCCTTGCATTCATCAAAACCAGGCAATTCTAAATACCCGGCCTTGGGTTCCTTTGCAATATAGCAAATTCCACGAATATTGGTATAGTCATCTCCATTTTGAAAGTTATGAGCTAACTGTAACATAGATTTTTCTCCCATTCCATAGGAAAGAATATCGGCTTTAGAGTTAAATAATATTGATTTACGTAATTTATTTGTCCAAAAGTCATAGTGAACGGTTCTACGTAAACTAGCTTCGATTCCTCCAATGACAATTGGCTTAGGAGTCTGCTTAAAATTTCTTTTTATAAGGTTTGTATATGAAATAGTAGCTCTATCAGGACGTCTGTTATTTAACCCACCCGGTGTAAAATCATCTTTCTGCCTTCTTTTTCTGGTTGCAGTATAATTGGCCACCATAGAATCAACGCATCCAGCAGATATTGCCCAATATAAGTTAGGAGCTCCTAACCTTTTAATATCCTCATCATTATCTATATCCGGTTGGGCAATGATTCCCACCTTGAATCCATATTTCGACAGATATTTTCCTATAACAGCACTGCCATTATATGAACTATCTACATAGGAATCCCCAGAAACTAGGATTATGTCCAAAGAATCCCAGCCTAATCTATCCATCTCTTCTCTGGTAGTTGGTAAAAACATATTTTTCTCCCTCTATTATATTACATTAAAATAATTATTCTAAAATACTATACATTATATCATATATGCACTGTTATTGCACGGGGAATAAAAACGTTTTCTTTTAATTATATCTCAAACTATGGTAAAATAAGTTATAAAATTTAAGGAGGAAATGATTATGGTGGATTCTAAATTAAAATCTTATATACATCTAGTCAATTTTATAGCTGATTTTTTAGGACCCAGCTACGAAGTTGTACTTCACGATGTAAGAAATATAAATAACTCTATAATAGCTATAAAAAATGGACATATTTCTGGAAGAAAGGTAGGAGGGCCATTAGCTGATCTTTCCTTTAAACATATAAAAGAAAATAGAAATAGTGATAAAAAATATCTGCTCCTATACGGAAAAACAAAGGATGGGAGACAGCTCAAAACCTCTACATATTTCATAAGGGATGAAAGAGAAAATATAATAGGTTTACTGGGGATAAATACAGATATCTCAGATTTTGTAGACCTAAAGAAAAAAATGGAAAACTTTATCAACTATGGCGGGAACAATGTCATAGAGGATAGAGAGGAAGAGCGTTTTGAAAGTTCCATTGAAGACATTATGGATTCAATAATAAATGAAGTTATTACAGAATCCAGGCTCTCTGTAGACCGGATGGATCATCTGGAAAAAATAGAGATAACTAAAAAATTAAATTTAAAAGGGATATTTTTAATAAAGGGATCGGTGGCTAAGGTCGCTGAAAAACTAAAAACCTCAGAAGCTACAATGTATAGATATATAAAACAGGTGAGTAAATAAGCAATGTGACGTTGTATCTAAATAAAAGAAGGAGAATTTCATGAATTCTCCTTCTTTTATTTATGGATTATGCAGTTTTCAGATTCAATACCTCACACTTTTTAATAAATTTATATCCGATAAAAGCTGTTAAAACCTCTGCCGCGGGCATGGTAAACCATATACCATCTATTCCCCAAACCATAGGGAAAATAGTAATACCCATGGTAACAAATATTATTCCTCTGAGAGCAGAGATGAGAGCAGAAAGTTTAGCATTTTCAATAGCTGTAAAATATGCTGACATTACCATATTGATACCATTTAAAAAATAGGCGAAGCAGTAGATTTTGGCAGCTTTAGTGGTGAAGATTAAGAGCTCTTTATTATCAGAAAAAATCCCGATGATCTTCTCACTAAATAAGAACATAGATGTAAAAGCAAAAATTCCAATGATGAAAACTGTTTTTATAGCTAAACTAAAGATACCTCTAATCACATATTTTTCACCGGCTCCCAGACTATAACTTATAATTGGCTGTATCCCCTGGGAAACTCCCAAAAGGATAGCAAAAACAACTGTGTTTATATAGTTTATAATACTAAAAGCCGAAACTCCCATCTTTCCAATTTCTTTCATGATAATAAGGTTAAATATAAATATTATAAACCCTAAAGATATCTCACTTACAAATTCTGAAGATCCATTGATAACGCCTTTAAAGAGGAGATTCATGGAAAAATCAGGTCTTACAAATTTGAGCTGACTGTCACTTCTAAAGAAATCAATGACAAGCATTGTTGTAGCGATGGTCTGGGATATTCCCGTTGCAAGGGCTGCTCCCTTTAGACCATAACCTAACTGGATAACGAAGATATAATCCAAAATTATATTCAATACTCCACCTATTATCAATGCACTCATTGAATAGGTAGGCCTTCCATTTGTTCTAACAAAGATCTCTAAAAAATATGTTCCCATGAAGAAAATGTTGAAATACATGATTATCCTCATATATTCCATGACCATGGTTTTTAAAACTCCGGTAGCTCCTAAAAAAGCGGCAGTCTGCTCTAAAAATCCTAAAACGAAAAGACTTATTCCGCCGGCTGCTAAAATAAGCATAAGTACAAAAAAACTAAATACCTTACTGGCCTCGTGGTTTTTTTTCTCCCCCATCTTTATAGCTACTATGGTAGCACTTCCTGTGGCAATCATGATATTTAGTGCAAATGATAAAGCAATAACAGCTTCCACCATATTTACAGCAGCCAAGCCGTCACTACCCACAGCCTTACCTATGAATATTCCGTCTACAACTACATATAGTGAAGTTACCATCATCCCTACAACACCTGGGATGGTATATTTAAAAAACAATTTTTTTATATCTTTTCTCATCACCATCTCCTTTAAATTTATTTTGATCTATAATTAAAGTTTTATATCATTGTGAAATTTCCGTTTATAATACATTATAAACATTAAAGGTACTCTATGGTCAAGGTTTACCTCAATAAATAATATCATGAATCTGTTTAAAAATTTTTATTTTTTTAAATTTTCTTAAGTTATTTTTGAGAATAACCGGTAGTTTTATTACATCACTCTAAATCGACAAAAGATAGAGTGAATTTGATAACTTATTCTAAATATGATAAAATTATTAGGTTATATACAAGAAACTAATAATCGGAGGTAATTGTGATGGCAGGGCATAGTAAATGGTCTAATATTAAGCATAGAAAAGGAGCTCAAGATAAGAGGAGAGCTCAATTATTTACAAAATTAGCAAAAGAGGTAACAATAGCAGCAAAAGAAGGTGGAAAAGATATAAACTTTAACCCTAGATTAAGATTAGCACTAGAGAAGGCAAAGAAACAGAGTATGCCAAAGGATAATATAGATAGAGCAATAAAAAAAGGTACTGGTGAATTAGCTGGTGTAGATTATATAGAGATAAGATATGAGGGGTATGGTCCAGGCGGGACTGCATTTATCGTAGAAGTGGTTACTGAGAATAAAAATAGATCTGCATCATCTGTAAGATCAAACTTTGCTAAAAATGGTGGGAATATGGGATCTGACGGTGCAGTAGCATGGATGTTCAATAAAAAAGGTCAAATCATATTAAATTCTGAAGGGTTAGATGCTGATGAATTTATGATGGAAGCACTAGAAATGGGAGCAGAGGATCTGATTGTAGAAGGGGATACGTTTGAAATTTTAACTGACCACACTGAATTACAAACTGTAGTAGGAGCTTTGACAGAAGCTGGATATAAGTATGAAGAAGCAGAAATAGTAATGCTTCCTGAAAATATGGTGAAAGTCGAAGACGAAGAAATGGCTGAAAAAGTTATGAAATTATATGAAGCATTGGAAGATAATGAAGATGTAAATGATGTTTACGCTAACTTTGATATCTCTGATGAATTGATGGAAAAAATAATGGGATAAAAAAGGTGAGATTTTTTTAATGATGGAGTATAACAGCTTTTTTATTTGAATCTCAACCACTAAATTAATTAAGCTTTTAGAATAAAAATTCTGGAAGCTTTTTTTTATCTAATTGCCAGTTATTTTAATACTTGATCTTTGTTATTTTGATTATATCTTACTGATAAACCAAATTTTGTTCTTAGTTTTTTTTAATTATTTTTTAATTGTTTATTAGCTTTATACAAGGTTTTTTTGTTATAATAAAAATATTATATTTTATAAATCTATATACATAACAAGGAGGAATATTATTATGACTTATTCACCAAGTCTGTCATCGGCTTTTAATAATACCAAAAATAGGAGTGATAAACTTTCACCCCAGTCGGGCATGTGCTCTTTTTGTACGGAGGATTGTGTGGGGATCTGTGAACTTGGATTAGCAGCGATTCTCGGTGCACAAACAGTATATCCTACAACTACGGGTGGGAATCAAGTGGCTTCCGAAAAAGATTATCCCATTGATTATTCTCATTTTAATATTAATGGTCATGTTTTTGGTGCTGTTGGTGCAAATCCAACTTATGGCGAAGCAAATATTTTTAGTGTAAATCTAGAGAGAAAGTTTGGTAAATTTAACACTGTTAAAATGAAAATGCCAATAATCTTACCAGCACTTATTAAATTAAATTGGAAAGACTATTTTGCAGGAGCAGCTATGGCTGGGGTCTGCTGTGTAATCGGGGAAGATGCGAGAAATAAGGATCCTGAATTAAAAATAAAAGGTGGAAGGGTTGTAGAATTTCCTGCTTTAAAAAATATGTTGGATACTTTTAGAAAATATGACCGTGGTTACGGACAAATTATTTTACAATGCAATGTAGAAGATGATTTGCTGGGTGTTCCTGAATATGCAATAAAAAATGAAAATGTAGAAGGGATAGAGTTTAAATTTGGGCAGTCAGCCAAAGGTACTCAACCGGTAAAAAGGTTAAAAAATATTGATGAGGCATTGAGAAAACATGAATCAGGAAATATTGTATATCCAAATCCAACTGACCCTGAAATCATAAAAGCTTATGAAGAAGGAGTATGTCCCAATTTTTATATCTACAGTAGATTACCCTTGTGGGATGAGGAGTACTTAATTTTCCGTATAGAAGAACTTAGAAATCTAGGTTTAAAGAATATTTACTTTAAAATGGCTGGATATGATTCCACTGATTTAGAAAGGGTAATTCGTTTGGGAAGTGTGGCTTCAGTTGATATGATTACTTTTGATGGTGCCGGGGGCGGGAGTGGATACAGTCCGTGTAAGATGATGAACGAATGGGGGCTTCCCACTGTAATAATGCAAAATGTAATTTCTAATATCATTAAAAAATTAAAAAAAGAAGATCTCTGGATTCCGGCTATTACTATGACTGGAGGTTTTGCTTCTGAAGATCAGGTATTTAAAGCTTTATCTTATGGAGATGGGGATGTTACAGCTATTGGAATTTGCCGGGCTACAATGGCGGCTGCAATGAGTGCTAAAAAAGTTGGTGAAATGATTAAAGAGGGGAATGTACCCAATCATTTAAAACAATATGGTAATACCGTAGAAGAAATCTATGGAGATTTAGCAGATCTGCGTTCTATTTATGGTAAAGACGCAAACAATTTTCCACCAGGAGCTATTGGTGTATTTTCTTATTTAAATAAAATCGCTTTTGGTTTAAAGCATTTTGCAGCACTTAACAGGAAATTTGATATTAATTATTTAGATAGAACTGATCTTATTCCTTTGACAAGAGAGGCTAATGAGTTGTTAAAAGGGGATTTATTTGGTGAGTAGATGTTAAAATTTAATAAAAAGAGGTTAGGAATTATTATTCCCTAACC
>DAOUPY010000021.1 GCA_030625925.1 Fusobacteriaceae bacterium
AACTGCTATAGCAGTTTCAAATGGTGATTTAGAATTGGTTTTAGAATCAAAGGTTGCTGATGGTGTTAAAAGTACAGAAGGAAAACTTTGGTTAGATTACTAAAAAAATAAATTAGATATTAAAAAGGGTTTGAGATTTCTCAAACCCTTTTAATTTTAAAATCCCAAACTATCCAGAATTTTTTCTCCTAAATCTCTATTTTTACCCTTATATGGATAGCAGTGAATATGGATAGCAGGATTAAAGTTGATCTCGATTATCCCATGATTACTGTCGTTAGGAAGTTCTTTAATATCATTGATCATCATATCTACACCGCAGATAACAGCACCGGCAGCCTTGGCTGAATCTATAGCGATCTGTTTGTATTCATCTAAAATATCATCGGTAAAATCTATACTGTCTCCTCCAGTACTGATGTTGGAATTTTCTCTCAGGTATATAGTTTCATTTTCTTTTGGAATATAGTCAAAATCTAAATTTTGAACAGCTAAAAATGTCTCCTCAGCCTCTCCTAAAACAATTTTCTGTAAGGGCTTTTTGTAGCCTGTTCCCCTTAAAACATCCTTGTTTTTTTCTTCCACTAATGTTCTGATAGAGTGCTTTCCGTTTCCTATAACATTTGCCGGGACTCTATGCAGGATTCCTACAACCTTATCATTTAACACAAAAATCCTGTATTCCTTCCCCTCTATAAATTCTTCAATCAGGATGGAATCATCTTCTCCAAAGGCAAAATTTAAAGCATTTTGATAATCTTTTGGAGTAAATTCTTTAGGCAGGATAGTTATACCTAATCCAAAATTAGTAGAATTGGGTTTAACCACTGTTTTAGCCCCCTGATATTTGTAAAAATCATCCACAGCATCTTGGGAATTGGTATAATATCCCCCTTCAGGAACTTTTATCTTGCTTTTTTCCAATATTTTTTTAGTGACTAATTTATTTTCCATGATTAGTACTGTACTATATGAATCCAGGGAAGTTTTAGTAGCTTGGACTACATATTCTGTCTTTTCACCCTTACTTAACGAGATAAAATTTTCCTTTCGATCCAAGATCTCAAATTTGACCCCCCTTTTAATGGCATCCTTGAGTAAAATCTGGGTAGAGAGTTCCAGATCTTCATATCCTCTTAGGGCGAAGTTATCAACCTGACTTTCTTTATAGTGTTTTTTAGCTAAATCCAAGTTGAAATCTATAAACCCCTTCTCTCTAATTCCGCTTTCAATTTGGCTGGAGACAAGCAGGTCAGTATTATAGAATGACTCTACAGCCTCTCTCAGGGTGTTTGTGTAATTTAAATTAGAAATTCCTAAGTCTTCTACAGTTTTTTCTATCTTAGAAATCATATCTAATCCTAAGTCTTTTAAAAACTTAAATTCCCCATTATCGAATAATTCTAAGTCTTTTTTTCTGCCATAGTGGGCCACAAGATTGTGATTTTTATTTCCTTCCCAGATCTCTTTCTCTGTGAGGTCATTTTCATCTGTAAACAGACAGAACAATAAAAATAAGTGTACAAAGTATAACTGATCTATGGACATTCCTGTTTTTATCATGGGATTTAAATCTAATAATCTGACTTCTAAATATTCAATTCCATCTTCTTCGATGGATTTTAATAAGTTTGTATTATCTTTAGCTTTTAATCTGATTGGGCTATAGTATTCCTTCTCACTGATTAATTTTTCCTGAGATATCAATTTTTTGATGTCTTCTACATATTCTGCCCTGGAATTGTATGAGATGTTAAAAACTTCCTTGTTTTTATACCCGCACATTCCATTTCGAAAGGAGTTACCTGAGGTGTAGGAGAATGAATCAAGTGCCACCTCATCTAACATATCCACACATTTTCTACTGTATGTGCCGTGGATACTTGGATTGGCTCCAAATAAGTATATAAGGATCCATCTATATTTAAAGAAATTCCTGGATGTTTTCAGATAAATTTCATCTTTGAATAACTTGAAATCAGAACTCCCAGACTCCTTGTATAATAGATTTAAAAATTCATCTTTAAAGGAAAAGTTATAGTGGATTCCCGATAAAAGTTGTTTTTGTTTACCATATTTTTGAGAAAGATAGTCTCTATATTTTTGAGCACGATTTCCCTCGCAGGTTTCTTCAAATGTAGAGACAGGAATATCCTCCTCAGCTGGCAGTGATGGGGGAGTACTTTGAGGCCAGAGATATTCGTCTTTTAGCTCCAAACTCACAAGATCGTGTAAACTTTCTAAAAAATTATAAGTTTCCTCAATAGTATCCATAGAGGGGGTAATCATCTCTATTTGACTCTCAGAAAAATCAGTTGTGATATATGGATTTTTCAATTTATTACCAAAGACACCAGGATGTTTTGTCATGGCAAGATGACCATGAGAGTCTACCCTGACGTTTTCCTTTTCTATCCCGAAATTACATTTAGTTAAAAATCTATTTAATTTTTTCTTTTTGATTATATTTATTAAATTTTGCATATATATCCCCCTGACGGCTCTTAGCCCAATGAATAGATGAAAATGAATAATGAATGATTAAATTCAAAACATTTTTTTTGACACTAATCTACACCAATTAAAGTCTTATTTTTACTACTGATGTCACGAATTTTAACGAATAAAGCAATAGAACACGGATGACACGGATTTAATGGATAAAATCAGATTTAGAAACTCTAAGTTTTTAAATTAAAATTCACTAAGATATTTTTTTATATTTTTAATTTTTTTATATTCTTCGTGTAATTAGTGACTAAGGTTTGGTCTTATCTATTTTTAATCTGTGTATACTTTAGTATCCGTGTTCTATTTCTTTTTTATATATTCATTTGCGTTATTCGTGGTTAAGGTTTTAATTTCTTTAAAGTTTACTTGCAGTATGTTATTTTCTTTAAATCTTTTTAGATGGATTATAAACCAAATAGGAAGTACTATTCCTTTGAGTATACTGCTAATTGTGATACTCCACCAAATACCATTTAACTCTAATGCTGTTGCAGATAGTAGGAGAGCCATAGGTATCCTAGCTCCTGTAAGAATTATACTTACAATAGACGGTGGCAATGTCTTCCCAATACCTTGGAATCCTCCTACTGTGGTCATTTCAATTACCATAAATAGTTGTGATACCCCTAATATTCGAAGATAACTAGTTCCTAATTTGACTATATAATCATCCTGTAAAAATATCCTAAATATCGGTTCTGGGAAGACTATCAAGATGAAACTTACAAAGACTCCCAATACAGAGATGATTCCAATGGCATTGAAATATCCTTTTTTTATCCTGTCATATTTTTTAGCACCATAGTTTTGACCTACAAAGGCGGCTAACGCTCCTTGAAACCCACCTGCTGTAATCCATGAAATGGATTCTATTTGGACACCAATCCTTTGAACTGCTATGGCATCTGCTCCCCAGTTAGCGATGATTCTGGCAATAAACACAGAAAACCCTGTGAAAAGAATTCTTTGAGCAGCTATGGGAGTACCCATTTTAATGATGTCTCTGGTTTTTTCCATATCATATCTAAATCCATGGGTAAATATATGATGTTTTTTTCTCAAATATATAAATAAAATAGTAGAAACTATTGTCTGAGCCAAGACTGTGGCTATTGCAGCTCCTACGACTTCCAGCCTTGGGAATCCAAATAATCCAAAGATCAAGATTGGATCTAAGACTATATTTAGGATAAGGCCGATACTTGTTATTAAAAATGGTGTTTTACTGTCTCCATGACCATTGAATATCCGTGTGAAAACCAGTGATAGGGATGAAAAAAATATCCCAAAGGCTGTAATGGTCATATAATCTATGGCCATTTTTTCAATTTCTGGATTGTTTAATTTGAAAAATCCTATAAGCTGGTATCTGGAAATTAAAATTAAGATTATAAAAACAGTGATAATACCTATGGTATTGATAATAGAGGTTTCAGCATAGGAATTTGCTTTTTTATAATTTTTTTCTCCGACCGACTGAGATGTTCTGATCCCTGTCCCTATAAAAATGAGGGCAGTTATTGCAAATCCAAATTTCAGGAAAAATCCTGCTGTACCAACGGCAGCTACAGCTCCATTTCCCAGCCGTCCAATCCAAATCATATCTATCATATTGTATGCCATCTGAATCAATGACATCCCCATGATAGGCAGGGAAAGGAGGGTTAGTTTATAGAGTATATTTCCCTCGGTTAAATCATATTTTTTTTTCATGTTTCCTCCTTTAACCCTCTCTCGCCTGTCGGCACTCTCTTTACTCCTCCCTCTTACAGTTTCTCTAAAAATAGAGAAACCAACGTAAATGCTTCGAAGCAATTTCGATAGTTTCCTCTGATATCACATTTAGAAAATTCTTTTTAACTATAAGAATTTTTAATATTCGTAACCTCGTGGAACCGACAACAAGGAAGGAGTTAAAGTCGAGAATTAATATATAAACATTGCATCTCCAAAACTAAAAAATTTATATTTTTCTTTTACAGCTTCTTCATAAACACTAAACATGAAGTCCTTTTCAGACAGTGCTGAAACCAACATAAGCAAGGTCGACTTAGGTAGATGAAAGTTTGTAATCAATGCATCCACTATTTTAAACTCATATCCCGGATATATAAATATCTCAGTATCTCCAGAGGCTGCCATTAGCTTCCCATAACTATCAACAGCCGATTCCAACGTTCTTATAGACGTTGTTCCTACTGCAACTACCCTTCTTCCCTCTGCCTTTGCTCTATTTACAACTTCTGCTGTTTTTTCTGGGACTTCAAAAGTTTCAGAATGCATCTTATGTTCCAATACATTTTCAGTCTGCACAGGCCTGAACGTTCCCAGTCCAACTTCTAAATATACATCTACTATCTCTACACCTTTTTGAGCTATTTTTTCAAACAATTCCTCGGTAAAATGCAAGCCAGCTGTAGGAGCTGCTACTGATTCGCCTTTTTCGGCATAAACAGTCTGATATCTATCGCCATCTTCTAATTTTTCCGTAATATATGGCGGCAATGGCATCTGCCCTAATTCATGAATTATTTCTTCAAAAACTCCATCAAAAGTAAATTCTAAGATTCTGTTTCCATCATCCTTTACCTCTTTTAAGGTAGCTTTTAATTGGCCTTCTCCAAATATTATCGTTTGATCTAACTTTAATTTTTTAGCACGTCTTACCAGACATTCCCATCTATTTAATTCCAGCCTTTTTAATAAAAATACTTCCATTACTGCTCCACTTTCTTTTTTACCTATAAGTCTTGCAGGAATTACCTTGGTAGAATTTCGAACGAGAACATCTCCCTCATTTAGATAATCTAAAATATTATAGAATTTTTTATGTTCTATCTCTTTTTTGGTTTTATCTACTACTAATAATCTAGAATGGTCTCTTGGCATTGTAGGAGTTTGTCCTATCAATTCCTTCGGCAGGTGATAGTCGTAATCTGACAGTAATATTTCCTCTTTTATCTCTTTTTGAATCTCTTCTTTTTTTTTATCCAATTTCTATACCTCTTTCTCGACTCTTCCTTTTTATAGTTTCTCTTCGCAAAAGAAACTAAAGCTAAAATATCTAGCCTTAGTTTTCCTTTTACATCGAGAAAAACGCCAACAAGGAAAGGGTTATTTTGTTTGTAACATCTTCCATAATTCTGAATCTGTAGATAATATCACCTTAGTTTTACTATCCATAATTGCCTCATAGGCTTCCAAAGTTTTCATAAATTTATAAAATTCAGGATCTCTATTATATGCATCTGCATATATTACTAGAGCTTGTGCATCTCCTTCACCTTTTAATTCCTCTGATTTTCTATAAGCTTCTGCTAATATTATAGTCTTTTCCTGGTCAGCTTGAGAAGTTATTTCCAGTGATTTTTCTCTTCCTTCAGCTCTATATTTTTTAGCCTGTTGATTTCTTTCTGCTTCCATCCTTTTATAGATGTTTTGTTCATTTTCTTTTGGTAGTTCTACCCTTTTTATCCTTACATCTATTATACTAATCCCTGAAGATTTAGCTTTTTCTCTACTTTCCTCAGTTACATTTTTCATAATAGCATCTCTTTTAAAAGATATTATCTCAGACAGAGTATATTTCCCCATCTCTCTTCGAAGTTCAGAATATACAATGTCATCTAATCTTGCTTGAGCTCCCGCTATATTTTGTACACTTTGTAAAAATAATAGAGGATCTGCAATTTTCCATCTAGCATAGTTATCTATTACTATACTTTTCTTTCCTTTAATTATAATTCCCTTAGGTGCTGCATCATAGTTTAACAACCTTTTATCAAAATATCTAACATTATCGATAAATGGAACTTTTACATATAATCCAGGTTCCATTACGACTCTTTTTGGTTTCCCCAATCTAATCACAACAGCATTTTCAATTTCTGAAACTTGAAATAAAGATGTAGATGACACTATTACAACCATTGCTAGAATACTAATTATTAGTTTTTTCATTAGCTCCCACACCTCCCCCAATTAAGTTTATAATACTTCCTTTTAATCCAGGATCTACTATTATTTTTTCAACATTTGGCATTGTTTTTTCCATAGTTTCCAGATACATCCTTGTTTTTGTAACCTCTTTACCCAATGAATATTTTTCACTTAATTTTATAAATTTCGCTACATCACCTTGTGATTCTTTGACTCTTTTTTCCTTATAAGCTTCCGCTCTATTCACCATTTGAGATGCCTGTCCACGAGCATTAGGAATAATATCATTTCTATAACCATTAGCTTCATTTATAAATCTAGCTCTATCTTCACGAGCATTAGCTACTTCTTTAAAAGCCTGCATAACTTCTTCTGGCGGCCCTACATCTTGCAGCTGCAATCCTATTATCAGTATTCCAGTTCCATAACTATCCAGTATTTCCTTTAATTTTTCACGTGTTTCCTCTTGAATTCTCTCTTTTCCAACGGTTAGAGTTTCCTCTATTCCTTTACTTCCTACAACCTGTCTAAGAGCCGATTCAGATGCACTTTTTATCGTTTCATACTGATCTCTTACATTGAATATATAATCTTTTAAGTTACTGATTTTATATTGAACACTAAAATCAACATCGATCATATTTTCGTCCCCTGTAAACATCAATGATTCCTCTGGGATATTTTGATATCTTGCAGGTGGTCCAGCCTCAACAGTTTCAAACCCTATCTCTACCCTATAGACTTTTGTTGTTTTAACAACATATCTTTTTCCAATTGGGCTGGGAAAATACCAGTGCATTCCAGGTCCTACAGTTTTAGAATATTGTCCAAATCTAAGAAGTACTCCCTCCTCATCTGGTCCAACTTGATATATACCAGTTCCTAAAAAAACAAGAAACAATATTACTATTATTCCTCCCAGTCCACCTTTCATACGATTCCTAGAAGATTTTCTTGGTCCCCCTCTCCCAGGATCATCATCCTCTGGCGGTTCATCTTGATCATTTCTTTCCTCACCCTTGCCGTAGAATATTTCTCTTATAAATCGTTTAACATCTTCTAAATCATCAAACCTTATCTCACCCATAATGCTCCCCCTTGACGACTTAAAGCCGACTGATTAATCTTCAATTATCTGTTAAGTTTTCCGATTACCATTCTTTGGTGTTCTGCATAGTCATAATATACTGTTATATTTAAAAAATCATTTTTTTCCATTATTTTTTTTACAGCTTCCCCCTGATTGTAACCTATTTCAAAAGCCAAATACCCGCCTTTCACCAGGTGGTCAGGAGCATTTTTGGAGATCTCTTCATAGAAATACAAACCATTATCAGGAGCAGTCAGAGCTAATTTAGGCTCATATTTTAATACTTTCTCCTCCAATACTTCATATTCATAGTCAGGAATATAGGGCGGATTAGAAACTATCAGGTTAAACTTCTTATATTCTACATCCTTTAGTATATCAGACCTCATAAATTTCACATTGGCGGCACTATTTTCTATCTTATTTTTGTTGGCTACCGCCAAGGCTTTCTCGCTTATATCCACTCCTAAAACCATAGATTTAGGAAGTTCTTTCCCTAAACTTATAGAAATAGCTCCACTGCCGCTGCCGATATCTAATATCTTAGGTTCTTCTATATCACCCATTATTTCTATACATTTTTCAACCAATAATTCTGTTTCAGATCGCGGAATAAGAACCGATTCATCTACATAAAATTTATAGCCGTAAAACTCCTCAAACCCCAAAACATATTGAAGGGGTCTCTTATTTTTTCCTATCTCCAGGAGCATCTCTCGAATTTCTTTTTTTTCTGCCTCTGTTATTTCCCTTTCAAAATTCAGAGTCATCTCCATCCTAGAAACTTTTAAAACATGACTAAATACATGTTCTACATCTAGTTTCGCTTCCTTAGAACCATGTTTTTTTAGATATACTATACTCTTAGTCAGGAGTTCTAAAAACTCCTTCCTGTTATTTCTTTTGGTTTTATCACTCTCTAGGTCTTTCATCATTTCATTATTTTCAATTTTTATATCTTTGTTTTCAAGACTCTCATGCCTTAGGAGTTCATCAAATCCAATTTTTTTCTTTATCATTTTTAATATATACTTTTTAATTTCCACCCTTTCATCATCTATAAGGGGTCTGTCATATTCTGCATAGAGTAATATCCTGTCGATAGATAAGACATGAGATATTACCTTTTCTGCTTCTAATCTAGGTTTAGAAAAGGAGTATTTTTTAAAATACTCCTCACTCCATCTCAATATGTCGAGTAGATCTTTCATTAGTCTACCATACTTTGTAGTTGATCTGCCTGGTCAAATGTTATTAATCCATCGATTATCTCATCTAAATCTCCATCTAGGATATAGTCTAACCTATGAAGGGTAAGCTTGATTCTATGGTCAGTTACTCTTCCTTGTGGGAAGTTATATGTTCTTATTTTTTCAGATCTAGCTCCAGTTCCTACTTGTAACTTTCTATTTCCCTCTACCTCTGACCTTTGCTTTTCTACCTCTGCCTCAAATATCTTTGCAGCTAATATTTTCATAGCTTGTTCTCTGTTTTTTAATTGTGATCTACCATCTTGACATTGAACGATAGTTCCTGTTGGCATATGTGTTATTCTTACTGCCGAATCAGTAGTATTTACATGCTGACCACCTGATCCACCTGCTCTGTATGTATCTATCTTTAGGTCAGATGTTTTTATAGCTGTTTGTGCTACGTCATCTATCTCAGGTAAGATTGCTACTGTAATTGTAGAAGTATGGATTCTTCCAGATGCTTCTGTAGCTGGTACTCTTTGTACTCTATGTACTCCTGATTCAAATTTTAATCTAGAGTAAGCTCCCTGACCTTTGATCAAGAAAATTATTTCTTTCAATCCACCTACACCAATTTCATTTTTATCCATTATCTCTATCTTCCATTTTCTTCTTTCAGCATATCTACTATACATTCTGAATATATCTCCAGCGAATAGGGCAGCCTCATCTCCACCTGCTCCACCTCTTATCTCTACGATTACGTTTTTATCATCGTTAGGGTCCTTTGGGAGTAATAATACTTTCATTTCTTCTTCCAGCTCAGGTAATCTTTCATCTATTTCATTTTTTTCCTCTAACATCATCTCTTTCATTTCTTCATCTTTTTCATCTTTTAAATTTTCCTTGATGAATTCTAATTCCTCACAATACCCTTTATATTCCCTATATTTCAATACAATCTCTTCCATGTCATTTATGGCCTTATTGTATTCGATCATTCTCTTATGATCTGTAGCCACCTCTGGAGTCGCTAACAATGCATTTAATTCATCATATTTCTTTGCTACGTCATCTAATTTTTTAAACATCTATTCATCCCTTCCTACAACTTTATTTTTTTACAATATCTATTATTATTCTATTTTATTCTTAAGATTTATAAAAGTATATACCTTTAAAATCCAATACTTTAACTTATAAAGTATACCATAATATGTTATTAAAAACAATTTTACCTAAACAACTGAAATTTCGCATTATCACTAGCCTTTGAAACCTCGGATTTTTCATAAGTAATTTGAAAAATTATGACAAAGTTAGGGGTTAACAGCTAGTGAAGTACCATTTTTTCAGCACTATAATATTTATTATTGACATAAGAAAGAAAATGGTTTATACTTCTTACAAATAGATTATAAGGAGTAAGATTATGTTTAAATTAATTTCAATTTCTAACAATAATAATAATAATAATAATATGAGGGGATTTGTAGACAGATAACATTTTGTTATCTTTAGGCAAATCCATTTTGTGATAAAAACAAGATGCAGATGCCTAGAACCCCTCAATGAAACTATAAGGGAAACCATCAAGGCAATTTTGCTTTGATGGTTTTTTTAATTTATTCTACCTTATTTCCTTATAATCTTAAACAAATATATTCAGGAGGACAACCATGAAAAAAATAACAGAGAAATATGAAAGCAAATTATCACTATTAGAAACAGAGGTCGCAATAAAAAAACTTAAAGATTTTTTTGAAAGTTCACTATCTTACGAACTTAACCTAACTAGAGTTTCTGCTCCCTTATTTGTAAAAAGCACATCTGGATTAAACGATGACCTAAACGGAATAGAAAAAGCAGTTTCTTTTTCAACTGAACATGAGGAGAGACTAGAGATCGTTCATTCTCTGGCAAAATGGAAGAGAATGGCTCTATACAGATACGGATTTAAAACTCATACAGGTTTATATGCCGACATGAATGCCATAAGAAAACACGAAGATCTTTCTGAAATCCATTCTCTATATGTAGATCAATGGGATTGGGAGAAAATAATTTTAGAAGAAGAAAGAAACATCACAAAACTCAAAGATATTGTTGATAGAATTTACAAAGCCTTTAAAAAGACCGAGAGTTATATTCAAAGGGAATATCCGGTTCTTACCCTTACTCTCCCTGAAAAGATCCACTATATTACGGCCATTGAATTAGAGAAAAGATACCCTGCTCTTTCTCCTAAAGAGAGAGAACATGCCATCACCAAGGAATATGGTGCTGTATTCATAATTGGAATTGGGGATATTCTTCCTTCTGGAGATCGTCATGATGGACGTGCTCCAGACTACGATGATTGGGCACTTAACGGTGATATATTATTTTGGAACCCTATATTAAATAAATCTTTGGAGCTGTCTTCTATGGGAAT
>DAOUPY010000347.1 GCA_030625925.1 Fusobacteriaceae bacterium
GTAACTACCCTGCAGCATATAGGTATGCCTGCTGTTGTCATGGTTAAAGTAGGGGATCAAGTGAAAAAATATCAAAAGATAGGTAGAGCAGAGGTGAAATTTTCAGCTTTTATTCATTCTCCTTGTTCTGGAAAGGTCACCCAGATAAAAAAAATTCATATAAAGGGACGAGAAGCAGAAGAGATAACTATAGAGAATGATTTTTTAGGAGAAGAATTTAAAAGGGAAAAGCTGCAGAGTTTTACTCCTGAAAAACTCCAGGAATTAGTGGATGATCTGGGGATAGTAGGTCTCGGAGGAGCTACTTTTCCCACCCATATAAAACTAGAGGGGAAATTAAAAACTATCATAATAAATGGTGTTGAGTGTGAGCCCTATTTAAATGCTGATAACAGAGTAATGATCGAGAGTACAGATGAAATCTTAGAGGGAATAAAAATCCTTATGACGATATTTGAGATGGAAGAGGGAATAATAGGTATAGAGGAAAACAAGGAAAAAGCCATTGAAAAAATGGAAGAGGCTGTAAAAGAATATCCAAGGATCAGAGTACAAAAACTGCCCACTATATATCCCCAGGGGGGAGAAAAACAACTTATAAAAGCTTTATTGAAAAAGGAGATAAAATCTTTTCCCAGGGAGATAGAGACGATCACTTTAAATGTCGGGACTATTTTGGCTATCTATAGGGGAATAACTTACGGAACTCCAATAGTCGAACGTATAGTTACAGTATCTGGAGAAGGGATAAGAAATCCTAAAAACTTATCTATTCCTATAGGAACTCCCATAGAAAATGTTTTAGACTATGTAAGACTTAAGGAAGATATAGTGGATAAAATCATAGCCTGCGGGCCTATGATGGGTCATGAGATAGGGGAAACAGATGTTACTACTAAAGGAATGAATGGGATTTTGGCCTTAGGGAAGGAAAAATTTCCTCCTAAATTACCTTGTATAAGATGCGGCAGGTGTGTAGATGTATGTCCTATGGGACTTCTTCCCTTGGAATATGACAGACTGGCAAAAAAAGGGAAATATCATCAGATGGAAAAAGAATTTTCCCTGTCTTCTTGTATAAAATGCGGCAGTTGTGAATATATATGCCCCAGTCAGGTTCCACTGATGGAAGCTATATTTTTAGGGTTGGAAAAGGAAAGGGATAGAGATGACTAAGATAGCTCCCTATATCAGTTCAGAAAATACAACTCAAAATCTTATGATAGAAGTCGGCATCGCTCTTCTTCCATGTACAGCAGTGAGTATTTATTTTTATGGAATAACAGCGGTAAAGATCCTGTTAAGTACGGTAATGTTCTCGTTTTTTACTGAAATTTTTTGGAAAAATATAAAAAAAGATAGGATTCACGATGGCAGCGGGATAATAATCGGGTTGATTCTGGGGCTGTCTTTACCATCGACAACTCCATTTTATGTAGCAGGAATAGGAGGAGTTGCAGCTATTTCAAGTAAACATATATTGGGAGGTCTGGGAAAGAATTTATTTAACCCGGCAATCTTGGGAAGGTTATTTTTAATGTTACTATTTCCCATGTACCTCTACCAGGTAAATAACTTTGATGGAACTGCCGGGGTATCTCTCTACCCCATGATAAAATATGGGGGACTGTCTAAAATCATAGGTGACTTAGGAGAACCTTTATTTTATAAGGATCTAATCCTGGGGAATAGGCTTGGAAGTATTGGGGAAAGCTCTATAATAGCAGTTTTTTTAGGATACGTTTATTTGGTCTGTAGAAAATCTATAAGATGGGAGGGTCCAATAATTTTATTGGGAACAATATATGCCTTGAACAGTTTTGCCTCTCCTATGCCATTTTTAAACATAGTAATAGGCGGTGGATTATTTGCTTCGGTATTTATAGTTACCGATCCAGTGACCAGCCCATATACAAGGTCGGGATATGGTTTTTATCTGGTATTGATGGGAATTTTTATTTTTGGAATAAAACAGTTTACCAGTCAGCCGTCAGGAATAACCATGGGAGTACTAGGAGCAAATTTAATGGTTCCAATAATCAATAGATATACTCCAAACAGGGTTTTTGCCAAATCCTATCCATATGTCAAACTTGTGAAATTGATTTTGATCAGTAGTTTAGTGATTCTGGGAGGGTTTTATGCCCTTACCTACAAACATGAAGATAAAATTCCTAAGGGGATAAATTATACAAATTTGAGAAAATATTTCGGAAGTGATGTGGAATTTGAGGAGAAAATAATTGAGGATGGGTTTATCTATTATCCGTTAAAAAAAGATGGGATAGATATAGGAACTTACATTGTAGGGGACTCCAAGGGATATGGAAAGGGAAGGGTTGGCTTTGATCTAGCTGTAGACACAGAACATAAGATAAAAGGACTGACAATAACTCATGAAAAGGAAACGTGGAGATTGGGAGATCAGATCTCTTCTTCCTACTGGCAAGATCAGTGGATAGGGAGGGACAGTAATTATAAGTTTAATAAAGAAGTCGATGGATTTATGGGAGCTACATATACTTCTAAAAACCTGCATAGAGCCTTTAAAAAAATCTTGAAAATTCATGAGGGACTCTTTGATAAAGTTTATTCTGGTATAGATGGAGCTGGTGGAGCTACACATACGGAAAAATCGGTGATAGATACAGATGAAAATATAGATATAGACGGAGTCGGTGGAGCGACAGATTAAAAAGGTAAAAGGAGCTAAAAAATATGAATATACATGAAGAAATTGAAAAAATCATAGAAAATTTAGAGGATAAAAACAATGAATTACAAGTATTGGAGTTTATTCAAAATAGAGAGGGTTATATATCTAAAGACATGATAAAATTTGTTGCAGATAAGATGGATAAATTTGATTTTTCTATTGAG
>DAOUPY010000191.1 GCA_030625925.1 Fusobacteriaceae bacterium
ATAATGGGGATAGAGATCCCAACTCTATGTCACCATGAAGATATAAGCCCTGCAGGAGTATGCAAGGTCTGTTCAATAGAGGTTGTAGGAAAAGGATTAATTACAAGTTGTGACAACTATCCTGAAGATGGAATGGAATTAATCACCCATTCGGATGAAGTAGAAGAATTTAGGAAGGCTAGGATTAAAGAGATCTTAAAAGATCATTCCAATGACTGTCTGACTTGTGAAAAAGCAATGGGAGACTGTGAATTACAAAATATATCCTATGAATATGGTATAGAAAACAGAGGCGATGGAACCCGTGAAAAATTACCTATCGATAGTTCTTCACCTGCATTTGTCAGGGATATGAATAAATGTATAAGATGCCAAAAATGTGTGAAGGTATGTGATGAGATTCAGGGGATTGGAGTTTATTGTGTAGAAGAGGATGGATCTATAGGGATGACTCACGCTACAGTGGCTGAAACTAATTGTATCTCATGTGGGCAGTGTGTAAAAATATGCCCGGTAGGAGCACTTCATGAAAAGATAGATCTAAAAAATTTAAATCATGATCTTAAAAATCCTATGAAACATATAGTGGTTCAAATGGCACCGGCCATTAAAAATACCATAGGAGAGGAATTTGGTATCTTATCGGGAACAGATATAACAAAAAAAATGGTGGCAGCTCTCAAAGATTTAGGATTTGACAGGGTTTTTTCTACAGATTTCAGTGCCGATGTGACTATCATGGAAGAGGGAACAGAATTTTTAGATAGATTTACAAATGGCGGGAAACTTCCCATGTTTACATCTTGCTGCCCGGGATGGATAAATTATGCTGAGATTAATTACCCTGAATTTTTAGATAATTTATCATCTTGTAAATCTCCTCAGCAAATATTTGGTGCTTTATCCAAGAGTTATTATTCAAAGATATCAGGAGTAGAGCCTTCTAAGGTGTATTCAGTTTCTATAATGCCTTGTACAGCTAAAAAAGATGAAATTATCAGGGATACAATGGTAGATCATGATGATAATAAAGATGTTGATATGGTAATAACAACAAGGGAATTGGCAAAATTATTCAGGCTAAATAAAATAAATTTAGCTGACTATGAAAAGGAAGAAGAATTTGATCAATTTTTAGGTGAAGGTACAGGAGCAGCTAGGATATTTGCTTCAACTGGTGGGGTAATGGAAGCCGCTCTCAGAACAGTTTCTGATGTATTGGGAGAAACTAGTCATTCACTGGAATATAAAGAGGTAAGGGGATTTGAAGGGGTAAGAAGAGCCAATCTTATCTTAGCAGGAAAAGAAGTAAATGTTGCAGTAATAAATGGAATTAAAAATGCAAGTCCATTTTTAGAGTCAATAAAAAAAGGTGAAATAGAAGTTGATTTTATAGAAGTAATGGCTTGTGTTGGAGGATGTTTAAATGGAGGAGGAGCACCTGTACCGGACAATATGAGAGTTGTAGCGACAAGAAAAATAGGGTTATACGATTCAGATGAAAAATCTACCATAAGAAAATCCCATGAAAATATAGAGGTAAAAAAACTTTATGAAGAATTTTTAGGGGAACCAGGGGGACATAAAAGTCATCATTTGCTACACACCCACTATAAATCTAGAAATAAATAAAAATAAAGAGGAGGGCAACCAAAAGGGTTGCCCTCCTCTATATTTTTCTACAGCTTTCTTGTAGGAAACTGCGGCTCCAGGATTAAGATACCAAATTTCAATTTATGGTTTAAGTACGAAACTGTAAAGAAAATAGAGTATTATTTATTTTTATGCAATTTTTTTATAATATCTGTAAAATCTTTTTCAACCTCAGGACATTTTAGGCTAGAGAGAAGATGGCAGGCCTTGTCTAGGAATGCATTACTAATATCATATGCCTCCTCCAAGGCGGAACTTTTTCTAACTTTATCTGTCAGTTCATCAAATTGATGATTTTGGGATCTATTAGTCATTGAAAGGATCCTCTTTTTAAAGGAGGGATCTTTATCCATCAAAAGAAGGTATGGAAGTGTGATTATACCGCCACGAATATCTTGACCACAGACCTTTCCTGATTCTTTTTGTGAACCATTTATATCGAGGATATCATCTAGGATTTGGAAACTGCACCCTATATTAAAACCAATATGGTGAAGTTTGTGGATGACTTTTTCCGAGGCTCCTGATAAGATCCCTCCCATACTGCATGAAAGAGCGAAAAGAGAAGCCGTTTTTTCAGAAATTCTAGTGATATAATCCTGATAGTTTATTTCAAAATTGTATTTTTCATTGAGTTGTTTTAGTTCTCCTAAACAAAGAGTCTCTAGGGTATCTATCATAATAGTTGAGACCCTTTTATTTTCTAAAGAGAGGATGCTGTCTATGGCAAAAAGAGAAAGGGTGCCTCCTAGAGAGACGGCCTTTTCCCTTCCGTGAATGTTTACTGTGGTTTCTAGTCCCCTTCTCATTTCTCCATGATCGATTATATCGTCATGAATTAAAGACGAAGTGTGAAGAAGCTCTAAAGACGCTGCTGCTTCATAGCACTTGTCATTAATGGTTCCGGCTTTGGCAGCTAGAACGAGAAAAAGAGGTCTTAGTCGTTTACCGCCTGAGTTTATAAGTCTTTTTGTCTCTTTTTTGGTAAACTCATCACTCAAGGAATCTATAAGAACCTCAATATTTTTCTCTATCCTTATGAATTCTTTTGTATATATCATCTTAACTCACTTCCTTTAGGAGTTCTAATAGTTCCTTCTTGTAGTCATATTTTCTGCAGATAATTTCTTTAGAATAACAGAGGACAAGTCTGTCTGTAATTTTTTTTAAAAGTCCTCTGTCTAAGGGAAGGAGATGTCTATTTAAAAGGGATATGAAGAGATCTCCCAATAGGAGTTTCCTGCCATCCCTATCTTCGCTGCAACTATGGAAAAAAAGTATGAGATAGGCCAGTTTAAAAGCCTCCTCTATATAATCTTTTTTTGATAGAAGGGAAATTTCTCTTATGTAATCTTCCTCTATGAGATCAAAATATTTTTTAGTGTTCATCTGCCCCTCCTTTAATTCCAGAATGCAGGGTACAGCTTCCAAAAAGGTAGGTTTTAAGATTTATTTCAGTAAATCCAGCCCCCTCTATGAGTGCTGTGAGTTCTTCTTTGGATATAAAAGCTTCCACAGATTCATCCAGCCATCGGTATTCCCTATAAGATTTCACTAGAAGTTTTCCCATAATGGGAACTATAAACTTACAGTAAGTTTTCAAGACTCTTCTGAGTAAGAATAGATTCGGATAGGAAGCCTCCATACAGAAAAATATTCCTCCAGGTATCAAGACACGATGTATTTCATCGAGAACTTTTCTATAATCAGATGTATTTCTAAGACCAAAGGAAATAGTAACAGCATCAAAACTACTATCTTTAAAAGGAAGGAAAAGAGCATTCCCTTGAATAAACTCTATATTCTTAAGAGGAACTGCCCTGCTTCTTTTTTTGGCTATCTTCAGCATCCCTTCGCTGAAGTCAAGAGCTTTTATCTGAGAAGTTTTTAATTTGTTCCCAAGACCAATGGCAATATCTCCAGTACCACAACATAGATCCAAAATAATCTTACTCTCCACTGGGATACTTTTAATAAGATTTTTTTTCCAGAGTCTGTGTACCCCCAGGGTAATGAGGTCATTCATAAAATCATAGTAAGGTGAAATTTTTTGAAATACACTATGGGCTCGCTTCTCCTTATTTCTTTCAACCGGCATTATAAAAACTCACTCCTTAAAATTTCTCCTAAAATAATGATTATATAAAAGAAGAAAAAAATAATTCCTGATAAAACTGAATTTCCCATGATATTGGATCTATTTTCTAAAGATATATTTTCAACTGCAATAAATTTAAGTTTTTTCGTAACTAATGGAATTGATGCAAAGATTAAAATCATTGAAACAGGCAGAGTTTTTAAAGCAATACTTAAAAGTATAAAAACATACATGCTTATATAAGCGAACTTCAGGATAGTTATAGATCTTTCTCTTCCCATAAGGATAGGAATGGTTACCCTGATTGATTGATCTTTTTCAATGTCACAAAGACCATTTGTAAGGAGGATTGAGCCTATATAAATTATCAGGGGGATGGAAATCAATATAATATTTGTGTCTATATATCCTGTCTGGACATAGTACGCTAACCATGTGATAAGCCCCCCCATAGTAAACCCCGAAAATAATTCTCCTAAAAATGTTTTGGATATGGGCATGGGACCTGCCGAGTAAAAAAAAGCTACGAGAAAACCTATAATTCCAATGACAGCCACTGTAATCCCACCGTAAAATAGAAGGTAAACTGCTGGAAAAAGTGTACAAACTACTAAAAATATCATGAGTTTCTTCACTTGAATAAGAGGAATGTTATCAAAAACCATAATACTTCCCTCTCTGTCGTAGACAGTGTCTACAGTATCTAAGCCGCTTATATAATCAGAATAATCATT